>NZ_JBSFRH010000012.1:0-134442 GCF_053589135.1 Rhodococcus sp. NPDC003382 | reverse complement strand
CACCGGCCGCGCCTGCGAGCCTCCAGGGTGGTCAGGTCCTCCACCGCGATCACCGTCGCCTCCGCCGCAGCGGCGTAGTCGGCGACCTGCCGGGCGAAATGAAACGCGAGCTCTCGGTTGATCTTCCCGCGTTTGACACCGATCGCGAGGCGATTGTCCTCGAGGACCGCGATCTTCGCCTCCAGCTCCGCCCGCACCCGGGGCGGTGCGGTCTCGGCGAGCCGGCGCAGCCGGGCGGCCTTGCGGTGCAGGAATTGGCCTTCCTTCTGGAGGCGGGCGAGTGTGATGCCGAGACCACGATCGTCGTAGCTGTAGCCCCGAAAGTCGGAGACCAACCCGTCGCCGGTGTCGGTGACCACGGCGGCGGCGCCGAGGGTGGCCGGTGACCAATCCACCCCCACCGCGACCGTGCCCGCCGCGAGGTCACCGGCGGGGACGGCTTCGGTGGCGGCGCACCGCAGCAGCACACCCCGCCCGTCGAGGGTCAGGGTCGGCAGATGCCACTGCGTGACCGCCCGGCCGTGCAGGTGCGGTGGGAGCGCGGCGGTCAGGCGCACCGACCTCCCGTGCGCCCGCCCCGTCGGGGCGGCGGTGGTGGGCAGTTTCACCGTCAGCACCATGGTGTCGCCGGTGACGGTGAGCCGGGCGAGTTGGGTGTCGGCGGCGGACAGTCGGGCCATCGGACTTACCTGCGGTGGGGTTTGGATGTCGGTGATCCGCAGTGGTGTCACCGCCGAGGCCGTCTCGTCGACCCGACGGGTCCGGGCGAGCAGTTGACGGCGCACGCCCCGCGCGAACCCCGACGGCACATACTCCGCAGCACACTCCGGTGCGGCGATGCGTCCGGTGGCGGGATCGAACCGGGCCGACAGCGCCGCGATCGCCGCATCCCGATACGCCAGGGTCCGCAGGGTCGCGGTGGCGTGGGCGGTGACCACCCGCGTCACCCGCGACGGCACGTACACCCCGTCGGGATAGATCGGGGTCCAGCCCAGACGCGCCGCCGCGACGTGTCCGTGCCTGGGCAGTGCCCGGCCGTCGCGGTCGCGGCCGGCGGCCAGGGTGTCGAAGGTGTCCGGGTGCCACAGTCGGGTGAGCAGTTCGGTTTCGGCGCCGGCGATCAGGTCGAGCAGCCATGCGATGCGGGTGTCGAGGTCGTCGAGTCCGATCGGCTCGCCGGTGGTGTCGTCGACCGCACGATGGGGGCGGGTGGTGAACGCGAACGGGCGCCGGTCGATCGGTGCGGTGTTGCTCATCCGTTCACCCCCGCCCTGTGTCGTCGTCGATCGGTTCCTGCCGGGACCATCTCGTCGTGCTCGACTGCGGCGTCGACCGTAGCGTCGGGCACCGACAGATTCGGTTCGGTCCGCGTCCCGACCGGGTCGGGGTGTGTGCCGATGCGGTGACCGGCCCTGCGGTGCGTGCCGATCCCGCTCTTTCCGGGACACGCAGCAAGGCAACAGGAAGAATCGGAGAGTATGACGGAGTATCGGATTTCTCGTCGACTGTTGTGAGCCTCCGTCGTTCCGCCAGTGCCACCCGATTGCTCGCGCCGGCCTGCGCGAACGGCAGGACATGCCGGGGGAAGACGAAGATGGTGCGCCGCATCGACAGGTGCTTGACCAGCGAACGGTCGGCGTAGAGCGCCTCGTCGAGATCGGCGACGGTGACATCGGCGACGCGTGCCCACGCCGAGAGATACACGGTCGGCGCGTCGGTCCCGTGCAGGCACACCATGCTCGTCGCCGCGTCCACCGCGTCCGCGGCGCGATGCCCCGGAGACAAGCGGTGCCTGCGTGTTAGCCGTGCCCTGCGTTCGCCCACCCCGACCGTGCGCACCGTCATGCCGGCAACTGTAGGTGCGGCCACCGACATCCGTTGGTAGCGTCGGGCGGTGACCTGGACCGAGATCCGCGATCCCGACGAATTGACGGCGTTGTTCGGCGTCCCGACGTTCCGGGCGGCGAACAAGGTTCGGGCACGGCTGCACCTACTCGACATCGAGTGGCTCGCGGCGTCGCCGTTCTGCCTGGTGGGCACGTCCGACGAGACGGGCCGCTGCGACGTCTCCCCCAAGGGCGACCCTCCCGGCCGGCTCGTGCACGTTCTCGACGACACCACCATCGCGCTGGCCGAACGGCCGGGCAACAAGCGCATGGACGGCTACCGCAACATTCTCCGGAATCCGTTCGTGGGCTTGAACTTCTTCGTCCCCGGCCGCGGGGACACGCTCCGGATCAACGGCCGCGCCCGGCTGGTGACGGAGGCGCCGTTCTTCCACGATCTCCGCGTCGCCAACCATCGCCCGAACCTGTGCCTGGTCGTCGAGATCGAGGAGGTCTTCCACCACTGCGCCAAGGCGTTCATGCGGTCGAAGCTGTGGGATCCGGACACGTGGAATCCCACGGTTCTGCCGTCGGTCGCGGCGCTGGCGAAGGCGACCGTCCCCGACGCACCCGAGACGCTCGAGGAACTCGAGCGGTATTACGGACCGTCCTACGCGCAGCAGCTGTACCGCCCGAAGCAGCCGCGGTGACTCACGCCGCGTGAGACCCGCGCCAACGGGATTGAGCGGGGCACCTGCGGTTGCGGATGCGCTACCATCCGCACTCGGAGACTCGCCCCGCTCTGGACACAGTGAGCAGCTCGCCGTCGTTCGACGTCCTGCCGGACGCCGAGCGCGAAGAGCCCCGGCTGGCATGTGGGTTTAGCCGCAACCATCCGGTCGATCGACACTACTTGTCGCAGGCAATGCCGTCCTTGTCCCGGTCGAGATGAGTTCCATAACCCGGCTCGCCCTTAAGGATTGGAGCAGCCCCGGCAGCCTTCGCCTCATCACAGTTCCTGTACGACACGGTCGGTTGCCGCGGAGCCGGAGGCGGCGTGTACTCCGTCGTGGGCGGAGGCGTGTACTGAGTCGTCGGAGGTGGGGTGTACGCCGGGGCAGGCGGCGGTGTGTACACCGTGGTCGTCGTCTCGACCTGGGGCACCAGCGGCACGACAGCAGGTGCCGTTGTGGCTGTGGTGGTGGGCGGGACCGTCGTTGTTGTAGTCCGAGGAGCCGTTGTGGTTGTCGGAGCCGCCGAACTGGTCGTTGTAGCGACTACGGCGGCCGGAGCGTCCTTCTTGTCCTCGGTATCGACAACCGAGCCGAGGACAGCGAACCCGAGGACGCCAGCGCCGAGGACCCCCGGCCAGGTCTTGCGCTTCTTCCCGTTGTTGGCGGGATCACCAGCGTCGGCAGCACCGAACGCCTGAGTAGGGGCGTAGGCCCCCTTGGGCCTGGTGTGGCCAGTCCACTGTTGACCGTCCCAGTAGCGATCGATCGACGGATCGTAGGGGTCTGGGTGCCAACCAGCAGGTGGGTTCATCAGAGGTCCGTTCTGAGAGGTACGTTCCGCAGAACGTCGCCGGGGCCGAATGGTTTGTTACATCACACAAAGAATGATTGCCGGAGCCGGTCATCCGCTCCGCTGCGACAAGCCCCTATCCGCTGCCCCGGCCTGATCCGGAGCCAGCTGTAGGCATTCACACAATCGATTAGGTCGCCCGGGAGACCCCCGGGCAGCACAATCCATCAGCGTGTTCTGGGACTTGCGTCAGGGTGTGCTGAGTTCAAGTTGCCGCCCCGATTCTGGCAAGGTGGTCGGGTGTTCCGAGTGATGTTCCACGAACCCCGCATACCCCCCAACACCGGTAACGCGATCCGCATGGTCGCCGGTACCGGCTGCGAACTGCACCTGGTGGAACCGCTTGGGTTCGACCTGTCGGAACCGAAATTGCGGCGTGCGGGACTGGACTACCACGACCTGGCGTCGGTGACGGTGCACGCAGGGCTGCAGGAGGCCTGGGATGCGCTGCAGCCGGAGCGGGTGTACGCGTTCACCGCGCACGGCGAGGTGTCGTACGCGTCGATCGAATACCAGCCGGGAGACGTGCTGCTGTTCGGGCCGGAACCGACGGGCCTGTCCGACGAGGTCCTCGCCGATCCGCACATCACTGCGCAGGTCCGTATCCCGATGCTGCCCGGCCGCCGGTCGCTGAATCTGTCGAACGCCGCTGCCGTCGTCACCTACGAGGCATGGCGACAGCACGGATTCGCCGGGGCCGTCTGACGTTCGCCCGCCCGCGAGACATCCGCGCGCGACCGGCAGCGCGCGGATATCCGCTGGATTGGCGGCTGCTCAGCTCGCGACGACGGTTGCCATGTAGGGATCCATGACGTCGGTCAGGTTCTCCCACGGCACGGTGATCGTGACGAGCCCGACCGCGTGCGGCCCGACCTGGTAGTCGTCGAAGTGGATCTCCATGCCCGCGGGAGTCGGCAGCCAGTTCGCGAAGTTCGCCGTCTCGGGGGCGATGCCATCGGCGAAATATTCCGGACCGGCCGCGGTACCGGGCAACAGCAGAGCCGCCTGCTCGGACAGCCGGTTCAGCCCGGCCTGCAGGTCCGGGAACAGGTCCTGCAGCGTGATCGGGGCTGCGGTGTCCGTGTTCACCACGACCGTGGCGACCAGCGGTGTCGGGTGCGCGCCCGGCGGATTCGCGTTGTAGGAAGCGACGAGCAGACCTGCGACGACGTGCTCCCCGATGCGCGTCACCTCGTGTTCCTGTGTCGAGAGCGTGTAGCTCATGTCGTCGGAGCGTTGGATCCAGTCCTCGAGCGCTGCCCGCATCGACTCGTTGAACTCGGTGACGACGGCCGGGTCCCCGCCACTGATCTGCGGGATCACCACGTCGTAGTCGACCGTGTCGGTCGAGCCCGACACCAGGATCTCCTCGGCCCGATAGGGTGCGGACACCTCGGGTTTCTCGGAGACACCGGCAGACGGCTGCGAATGCGTCTGCTTCGAGCCGGGGGCGTCCGTTTCGGCGGCATCCATCTGCGTTGCGGCCGTGGCTGATTCGGGTACCGGCGTGCCGGATTCCGTTTCTCCACCACACGCGGCCAGCAGCACGGCCGCGGTCGTGCAGGCACCGGCAGCGAGCATTCGGGTCCATCGGCCGTTCATCCGCCTAGTCATCGTCCGCCTCCACCTTCGGGTTCTCGTCGGGGGTTTCCGCCGGAGTTCCGGGGGTTCCGGGCCGGCGGCGTCCGATGCGGGCGAGCAGCCGGACGATCAGGTAGACGATGCCGGCACCCAGGAGGAAGAACACGATCCACGGCAGTGCCACCCCGAGCGCGACGATCGAATCGCCGATCGCGGACCGCAGGTTGTCCCAGCCCGCGAGCACTCCGTCCCAGAAGCTGTCGCGGTCGTCGGGGCGGCGTGGTTCGGCGCTGATGTCGACGGTCAAGGTGGACAGGTCGATCTGATCCGACAGGTACCGCTGCTGCGCGGTGAGACTGTCCAGCTCCGCCTGACGATCCGCCAGCGCGTTCTCCGCCTCGATGAGATCGGCGGTGTTCGCGGCGGACTCCATCAGCGCCCGCAGTCGGTCCACGGATGCCTGCAGGGCGGAGATCCGCGCCTCGAGGTCCGTGTACTGCAGGGTGACGTCGTCGCGCGTGGTGGTCAGGCTGGTCACCTCACCGAGACCGCGGAGTTCGTCGATGGTGCCTTCGAGCCGGTCCGCCGGAACCCGCACCGTGAGCACGCTGCTGATCCCGGGCTGTTCGGTGACGGAGTCGACGCGACCGCCCGAGTCCTCGACGATCGTCACCACCTGCCGTCCGACCGCGATCGGATCGTCGGCGGTGATCATCAGGTGTCCGGTGACGATTTCCTTGCGTTCGGTCGCCTGCGTGTCGGCGGGGGCGGATTCGCGGGTGCCGTCGGCCAGGGACGGCGACGGCGGCATCGACGCGGACGGGGCGCTTCCGGAGTCGGAGCCGGTTCCGCCGCAGCCGGTGGCGAGCAGGGCTATCGCGGTGAGCAGGACCACCAGCAGCCGGTTCATGGCGGCGATCCTAACGAAAGTCGCGGGACTTCCCCGCCGTTCGCAGATCCATCCGCTGCAGCCGGTCCGCGACGACGGTGACCGCGCCCTCCGCGTTCTGCACCCGTCCGCGCACCAGCAGCGCCGGGGCGGTGTGCGCGAGCGTGCGGTATTTCGCCCACAGCCCCACCGAGCAGACGACGTTCACCATGCCGGTCTCGTCCTCGAGATTGAG
The DNA here is from genome assembly GCF_053589135.1 of Rhodococcus sp. NPDC003382. Classification (NCBI taxonomy): domain Bacteria; kingdom Bacillati; phylum Actinomycetota; class Actinomycetes; order Mycobacteriales; family Nocardiaceae; genus Rhodococcus; species Rhodococcus sp. NPDC003382. The sequence continues at coordinate 128,327 of NZ_JBSFRH010000012.1, read as the reverse complement.
GAAGGTCACGCCCGCGGCGGTCGCGGGTCGCTGCCGGTGGGTGACCGCGCCCCCGACCAGTACCCGTTTCCCATCGGGGATCTGCAGCAACCGTCCGGCGGGCACGACACCGAGCGCGTCGAGTTGCGGGCGCAGGAACTGCGTCGGATAGCTGTCCGGCGACACACCCGTAGCCCACACGTCCGCCGCGGCGAGTTCGACGTCGCTCATGCCGGGCAGTGCCGGCGCCTGCGTGGATGCCCCGATGCCGGGGAGCCGGTCGGGGCGTTGCCCGGCCGCTGCTCCCGCCGCCCACAGCGCTTCGCGGCGGGTGATCCCGAAACAGGTGAGTGCTCCCCCGGTGGCGAGCGATTCGGCCTGAGCGGTGGTCAGTTCCACCCGGGTCGTCAGGTCCGGGAACGACGTGTACGGCCCGTGCTCGTCGCGTTCGGCGACGATGCGTGCGGCCAGAGCGTCGCCGATATGCCGGACCGCGCCGAGGCCGAGCCGCACCTCCCGGCCCCGGTTCTCGGTGGTGGCGTGGGTGAGGCTCGCGTTGATGTCCGGTCCGTGCACGACCACCCCGTGCCGGCGGGCGTCGGCGACGAGGGACTGCGGGGAGTAGAACCCCATCGGCTGAGCGCGCAGCAGGCCCGCGCAGAATGCCGCCGGGTGATGCAGCTTGAACCAGGCGGAGTAGAACACGAGCGACGCGAAACTCTGCGAATGGCTTTCCGGGAAACCGAAATTCGCGAACGCATGCAATTTCTCGTAGATGCGGTCGGCGACGGCGCCGGTGATGCCGTGTCGCTCGCGCATACCGTCGTAGAGTCTGCCGCGCAACCGTTCCATCTTCTCCGTCGAGCGTTTCGCACCCATCGCGCGGCGCAACTGGTCGGCTTCGGCGGCGGTGAAGCCGGCCGCGTCGACGGCCATCTGCATGAGTTGTTCCTGGAACAACGGCACACCGAGGGTCCGTTTCAGCGACTTCTCCAGGCACGGATGGTCGTAGGTGACGGGTTCGAGTCCGTTGCGGCGCCGAATGTAGGGGTGCACGGATCCGCCCTGGATCGGACCGGGACGGATCAGCGCGACCTCGACCACCAGGTCGTAGAAGTTGCGCGGCTTCAGCCGGGGCAGTGTCGCCATCTGGGCGCGCGACTCCACCTGGAAGACCCCCACGGAGTCTGCGCGGCACAGCATTTCGTAGACGCCACGTTCGGTGAGGTCGAGCTGTGCGAGATCGACGGTGACGCCTTCGTTCTCGGCGACCAGGTCGATCATGTAATGCAGCGCGGAGAGCATGCCGAGGCCGAGCAGGTCGAACTTGACGAGTCCGGCTGCGGCGCAGTCGTCCTTGTCCCACTGCAGCACGCTGCGCCCGGGCATCCGCGCCCATTCGACGGGGCACACGTCGGCGATGGGTCGGTCGCAGATGACCATGCCGCCGGAGTGGATGCCCAGGTGCCGCGGGAGTCCTTCGATCTGCGCGGCGAGTTCGAGCACCGGACGCGGGATGTCTGTGTCGGTCTCGGTGGTGACGCCGTGCCAGCGGCTCACCTGACGGCTCCACGCGTCCTGCTGGCCCTGCGAGTGCCCGAGCGCGCGGGCCATGTCGCGGACGGCGGACTTGCCGCGGTAGGTGATGACGTTGGCGACCTGCGCGGCGTACTCGCGCCCGTACTTGCTGTAGACGTGCTGGATGGCTTCCTCGCGGCGGTCGGATTCGATGTCGATGTCGATGTCCGGGGGGCCGTCGCGTTCCGGGGACAGAAAGCGTTCGAAGAGCAGTTCGTTGCGCACCGGGTCGACGTTCGTGATGCCGATGGCGTAGCAGACGGCGGAGTTGGCTGCCGAACCTCTTCCCTGGCACAGGATGTCGTTGTTCTTGCAGAAGGTGACGATGTCGTGCACGACGAGGAAGTAGCCGGGGAAGTCGAGCCGGCCGATGACGTCGAGTTCGTGTTCGAGCTGCCGGTAGGCGGCCGGATTGCGTTCCGATGGCCCGTAGCGGCGGTGCGCGCCGTCGAAGGTGAGTTTGCGCAGCCAGGTGAATTCGGTGTGACCGGCGGGTACGTCGAACGGCGGCAGATTCGGTGCGATGAGCCGCAGATCGAATGCACATTCGCGGCCGAGTTCCGCGGCGTGGTGCACCGCGTGGGGATGGGCGGCGAACAGCTGCGCCATCTCGGCACCGGAACGCAGATGACCGCCGCCGGTGGGGGCGAGCCTGCCCGCGGCGTCGTCGAGGCTCTGCCGATCGTGGACGGCGGCCATCGCCATGGCGAGACGCCTGCGGGACGGGTCCGCGAAGTGCGCCGCGGTGCTCGCGATGCAGGTCAGTCCGTGCGCCTCGGCGAGCGCAGCCAGGGCCGCATTGCGTTCGTCGTCGTCGGGCAGTCCGTGCCGGGTCAGTTCGACGGTGACGCGGTCGGCGCCGAACCGGTCGATCAGCTCGCGCAGGGCGGCCGCGGCCGCGTCGGGACCGCCGATCGCGAGGGCCCGCCGGACGTGCCCCCGACGGCAGCCGGTGAGGATCTGCCAGTGGTCGCCGGCGGCGTCGGCGAGCGCGTCGAGGTCGTAGCGCGGCGCGCCCTTGGTGCCGCCGACCAGGTGCGCGGCGGCGATCTGCCGGGACAGCCGCCGGTACCCTTCCTGCCCACGCGCCAGGACGAGCAGGTGCGCGTCGTCGAGGGTGAGCTCGGCACCGAACACGGTGGGCACCGCCAACTCCCGCGCAGCCTCGGCGAACCGGACGACGCCGTACATGCCGTCGTGGTCGGTGAGCGCGAGCGCCTCGAGGCCGAGTCGCGCAGCCTCCTCGACCAGCTCCTCGGGTGTGGAGGCACCGTCGAGGAAGCTGAACGCCGAATGCGTGTGCAGTTCGGCGTACGGCACGACCGGCCCGTCCGGTCGGCGCACCCGGGCCTCGTACTCGGGGCGGGTGCGCGACCAGGCCGGGCTGTCGCTGCCGTCGCCGGGGAACTCCGGTTCGCGGCGGGGCCGGCCGGACAGAACCCGTTCGAGCTCCGCCCACGTGGGCGGGCCGTTACTCCATCCCATGCGCACCCACCTCGAACTCGAACACGTGTTCGATGATAGCGGATCATCCCGCGGCGGCCGACGCAAGAACTGCGAGCACACTTGTCGAGGGTCGGGCCATTCACCAGAATCCCACGCCGAGCGTGCTGTTCGTCGAGCGGTGTTGGGCTGCGGGTGATGTCATGTCGCGGCGATCGGTGAGGGCGGCCACGGCCGGTTCGCTGTGTTGTCCCGGCAGGATCCGGAGCGCCGGCCGGGCGAGGACTACTCGCCGAGCCGCTCGTCCGCGTAGACGACCATCGCGTCCCGCTGAAATTCGGCCAGACCCTCGGCGATCTTCTCGTAGTTCGCCTTGAACCGCTCGTCGTCCACATACATCTGCCCGAGACATTTGTACGCGTCCCGGTTCGGGGTCCACATGCGGCATATGCCCTGGTATTGCACATGGATCTCGGCCTGGACCGCCACGTCGCCGACCGGGGTGCCCGCGGCCATGAACTCGGCCATACGGATCATCGCCGCGGTCAGCTCACGCTGCATACGCTCGATGTCCTCGACAGTCATCGTTGCGGTGTTGCGCCGAGACTGCTCGAACTCCTCCGGCCAGCGCTCGCGGGCCTCGTCGTCGTACCGGGTGTGGTCGAAGCCCTCGAACAGGTTCTCCGGGCGGTTGATCTCGACTGCCATTTCCGTCTTCCCTTCGAGTTCGGCGATGGTGTGCGCCACGGTGTCGGCCATCCGCGTCAGGCGGTCGCGCTCTCCGAGAAGGCGGATGTGCTGGCGCCTGAGGGCGGCGAGCGTGTCCGGCTCGGAGTCGACCGCCTCGGCGATCTCGGCGAGGCCCAGGCCGAGTTCGCGCAGGACGAGGATCTGCTGCAAGCGCAACAGTTGCGCATCCTCGTAGTAGCGGTAGCCGTTGGTGCCCACGTAGGCGGGCTCGAGCAACCCGATGTCGTCGTAATGCCGCAAGGTGCGGGCGGTGACGCCCGACATCCTCGCCACATCCGCGATCGACCAGCTCATGGTGCTTCCCATCTTCCGTGAGGCCGGTCGATCCGGCCTCGTCTTCGACCGTAGAAGTTGCCGTTACGTGAAGGTCAAGCAGGAATGCGCCGGATCAGCCGAGAATTCGGTCCGCACGCCACATCATCCAGAAGTAGCCCGATGTCGCCGGACACGCCATTTCAGGGGCTCGATGTTCGAACAGTCCTGCGCTCGACAGCACACAGGAACCCTCCGTCACAGAAACTCGCTCGTACGCAGTAAGATTCGTGGTCGTGTGACAGCAGGTTCAGCGGGATCCTCCGTCCGCCGCCGTCGCTGCAGGGGCGTATGTGCCAGCGGTCGTACCATATTCGCGCCGGTGTGCGGGAAGCCCCCCGGCCCCGGCGACGCTGTGCGATGATGGCGAGATGCAGAGTGGGTGATCCCGTCCGATCGACAACGCTGCCGAAGGAGGTCACGATGACCGTGCCCGACACCAGGATCGATCCGGAACTCGTCGACGTGTACAAGGACCTTCACCGCCACCCCGAACTCGGGTTCCAGGAGCACCGCACCGCTTCGATCGTGGCAGAACGGCTGCGCGCAACGGGATTCGACGTGACAACCGGGATAGGCAAGACCGGTGTGGTCGGTGTCCTGAAGAACGGCACCGGCCCGACCGCACTGCTGCGGGCGGACATGGATGCCCTGCCCGTCCGCGAGGACACCGGCCTCGACTACGCCAGCACCGTCACAGCCACCGACGAGCGCGGCAAGACCGTGCCGGTCGCTCACGCGTGCGGCCACGACCTGCACACCACCTGCCTGCTGGGCGCAGCGCAGATTCTGGCGGACGACAGATCCGCCTGGACCGGCACGGCGATGCTGGTGTTCCAGCCCGCCGAGGAACTGGGCGCGGGCGCCCAGGCGATGGTGGACGACGGCTTGTTCGAGCGATTCCCGACACCGGATGTCGTGCTCGGCCAGCATGTGGCACCGCTGCCTGCCGGCAAGATCGCCGGGCATCCCGGCCCCTCGTACGCGGCATCCGATTCGCTGCGTATCCGCCTCGCAGGCAAGGGCGCACACGGTTCGATGCCGGAGGCTTCGGTCGATCCCATCGTCCTGGCCGCAGCAACGGTCCTGCGTCTCCAGACCATCATCTCCAGGGAGATTCCGAGCACCGCCACCGCTGTCCTCACCGTCGGTTCGATCCACGCCGGCGACGCGGCGAACGTGATCCCCGGCTACGCCGAGATCCAGTTGAACATCCGTAGCTACGATCCCGCGGTGCGGCGCCGGATTCTCGACAGCGTCGAACGCATCGTGCGCGGCGAAGCCGCGACCGCCGGCACACCGGACGAGCCCACGATCACCGAGATCGAGCGCTTCCCCGTCGTATCCAACGACCCCGCCGCCCTGAGCCGGAGCCTCGACGCCCTCGGAGATCTGCTGGGGCACGACAACATTCTGGATCCGGGCGCCGGCGCGGGAAGCGAAGACGTCGGCATCCTCGCCACCAGCTGCGGGGCCCCGTTGTCGTACTGGCTGCTCGGAGGCGCCGATCCTTCGTTGTTCACCACGGGTGACATGACAGACCCTGCGCTGCTGACAGTGCCGTCCAACCACTCGCCGCACTACGCCCCCGTCATCGAACCGACGCTTCCGATCGGGGTCCGTGCGCTGGTGACCGCAGCCCGCACCTGGATGCCGGCGGCGGGCAGCGAGTAGCCGGCCGTGGGATCAGCGCCGGAACAGTGAACGAAAAGTCGCGCGCCGGTCCTGAACCGGCGGGGCGTCCTGGCTGCAGGTGCAGCGGTCGGCGGTGGGCACGGAGCGCATGACTGCGTCGACGTGCCGGCCGCATCCTCCCCAGCCGGTCTTGCCGCAGCGGGAGCAGGTGACGGGGTAACACATGGAATCCTCCAGGGATCGATCGTTCGTGGAACTCGTGGAAGCAGGGGGCGGCCGCCGGTGCTGCCCGGGTGATCACGCCGGGACGTGGGCCTCGGCCCAGGCGTTGTAGCCACCGACCAGGTCCGAGACGCCGTCGAAACCGTGGGCCCGCAGCAGCGAGGCCGCCACGCTCGAGCGCCACCCACCCGCGCAGTGCACCACGATCGGTTTGTCGCCCGGCACCTGATCCACGCGGGTTCGTATCTGCGCCAACGGAATCGGCACCGCTCCGGGGATGGTGCCGAACTCGCGCTCACCGGGATTGCGGATGTCGACGAGGGTCACCGCATCGGCGGCGAGCAACCGATCGAGCTGCTCGACGGTGGTGCGCGGCGCGGCCTGGATCAGCCCGGTCAGTTCCGCGGGAAACACCCCGTCCCGGTCGACGGTGAGATAGCCCGCCGCACCATCCGAACCGATCCGGGCCAGGCGCACCGCCGCATCCTGTTCCTCACCGGGGTAGGTGATCAGCACGATCTTCTCGCCGACATCGGCGACCATGCCGCCGGTCTCGGCGAAACGGCCGTCGAATCCGACGTTGACCGAACCGCGCAGGTGCCCGGCGGCGAAGTCGTCGACGCTGCGCGCATCGAGCACGCGGGTGCCGGCGGCGAGTTCGGCCCGCACCTGCGTGGGTGTCAGTTCGGGGATGGTGCGATCCTGCGCGAGGAGCGGGTGGATCCGCTTGTTCATCGCGGCGTCGACCGAGAAGTACGACGGAGCGGCCGGTTGCCCCTCGGTGATCAGGGCGACGAAGGCGGCCTCGGTCATCGGCTGCACCGACGGGTTCGTCGCCCGCTGCTCGCCGATCGTGGAGGTCAGTTCCGCCGACAGATTCTTCCCGCACGACGAGCCTGCGCCGTGCGCCGGCATGACGGTGACCTCGTCCGGAAGGGCCAGCAGCTTCTCGTGCACGGTGCGGAACATGGCGCGGGCCAGATCGGCGGTCGATCCTTCGCCGAGGTTGACCAGGTCCGGGCGGCCGACGTCGCCGATGAACAGCGAGTCACCGGTGAGCACCGCGGTCGGGACGGCGCCGGGGCGCTCACGCACCAGCACCGAGATCGACTCCCAGGTGTGCCCCGGTGTGGCCAGGATCTCGAGTTCGACCTCGCCGAGGGACAGTCGCTCACCTTCACGCAGCCGGCGGATCGGATAGTCGGTCTCGGCGGCCTCCCCGAAGCCGATCCACGCGCCCGTGGCCGCGACCAGTTCGAGATGACCGGACACGAAGTCGGCGTGGAAGTGCGTGTTGATCACCCCGTCGATGGTCAGGCCGTATTTCGTTGCGTTGTCGAGGTATTCGGTGATGTCACGACGCGGGTCGACCACGACGGCCCGGCCGGTGCTCTCGTCGCCGATCAGATACGACGCGTGGGAGAGGCACTCGATGTAGTACTGCTCGAGAATCATGGACTCCTCCGTGACTGGTGCCGGATGGGTTCCCGGGGATTTCCGGGGCGATGTGGACAGGTTGGCATATACCCCCTAGGGTATGTCAAGTACCCCCTGGGGTATTCCCCCTGCGGTGCAGATGCCCGCCACCCCCCGAATCGAAAGGCCCCCATGACCGAGCCCACTGCCGTCACCATCGATCCGATCGCTCTGCGCGAGCTGACCGGCTCCGGCAAGAACGTGCGCATCGTCGACGTCCGGACGCCGGGCGAATTCGAGTCCGTGCACATTTCCGGCGCCTACAACGTGCCGCTCGACCTGCTACGCGAGCACCGTGACGAGTTCCTCGCCCATTTCGACGAGGACGTCGTGCTGGTGTGCCGCTCCGGGCAGCGGGCCGCCCAGGCCGAGGAGACCTTGCGCACCGCGGGACTGTTCAACCTCCGCATCCTCGACGGCGGCATGCTCAGCTGGGAAACGGCCGGCCTGCCCGTTCGCCGGGGCGCCCAGCGCTGGGACCTCGAACGCCAGGTCCGGCTCGTCGCGGGTTCACTCGTCCTGACCTCGGTCCTGGCCAGCGTCGCCGTCCCGAAGCTCAAGTGGCTCGCGGCCGGTGTCGGCGGCGGGCTCGCGTTCGCCGCGGTGTCGAACACCTGCGCGATGGGCGCCGTGCTGTCGAAGCTGCCCTACAACCGCAGCGCGTCGTGCGACCCCCGGACCATTGTGGCCCAGCTGACCGAGCCGACGAACAACCCGAACGGACACCGGTCGTGAGCGCACCGACAGCAGAAGGTACGAGATGACGTGGGTGCTCGCGCTCGGGTTCGGCGCTGTGATCGGTGTGCTGCTGGGACTGCTCGGCGGGGGCGGATCGATCCTCGCCGTCCCCGCGCTGGTCTTCGGCCTGGGACTGGGAATCGAGCAGGCGATCCCGATCTCGCTGATCGTCGTGGGCACGGCCTCGGCAGTGGGCGCGCTACCGAAGGTGCGCGCCCATCAGGTCCAATGGCGTCTCGCCGGGATCTTCGCCGCCACCGGGATCCCGGCCACCTTCGCCGGCAGCGCCGTGGGCCGGTTGCTGCCCGAGTCGGTGTTGCTGATCGGGTTCGCGGTGGTGATGGTCGTCGCGGGAGCGCGCATGCTCGCCGACCGCGCCGACACCGGAACCGCCTGCGCGGCCCAGGGCTCCGGGATCAACTGGCGCCGGTGCGCTTCCCGCTCGATCCCGGCCGGTCTGGCGGTGGGTTTCCTCACGGGATTGTTCGGCGTCGGCGGCGGCTTCCTCATCATCCCCGCGCTGGTGCTCATGCTCGGCATCGAGATGCCCGTCGCGGTCGGCACCTCACTGGTGATCATCGTCGCCAACTCCGCGGCCGGGTTGGTCTCGCACCTGAGCACCACGAGCGTCGACTGGGCGATCACGGCGGCGTTCGCCGGCACCGCGATCGCCGGATCGCTGATCGCCGGGCAGTTCGGAACCCGAATGGACACCGACCGCCTTCAGCGCTGGTTCGCCTATCTGATCTTCGCGGTGGCGGCCTACGTACTCGTCGACGTCGTCGCGCTACGCTGATATACCCCCGGGGGTACACTTGCCGTCAGGTCTAGGAAAGGACACCGTCATGGTCGGCGACGAAGACAGCATCGCACTCGTACTCAACCGCCTCCGCCGCGCGCAGGGCCAGCTCGCCGGGGTGATCTCGATGATCGAGCAGGGCCGCGACTGCAAGGACGTCGTCACCCAACTTGCCGCCGTCTCCCGGGCACTGGACCGCGCCGGATTCAAGATTGTCGCGACCGGACTGCGGGAATGCCTGACCGACACGGAGCGGGACGGCAAGGAACCGATGACCGAGGCAGAGCTCGAGAAACTCTTCCTCGCTCTCGCCTGAACACTCGATCCACCCGCACAGTCACCCTCGAGCGAAAGGCAGAACACCACATGGCACTCGCATTGTCGACGACTCTGCACACCTCGTTCACCGACGCGGTCGACCGCACCCGCAAAGCCCTGGCCGAGCAGGGTTTCGGCGTACTCACCGAGATCGACATGAAGGCGACCCTGAAGGCGAAACTCGGTGAGGACATGGAAGATTACCTGATCCTCGGCGCCTGCAACCCACCGCTCGCGCATCGTGCGGTGACCGTCGACCGGCAGATCGGTCTGCTGCTGCCCTGCAACGTCGTGGTCCGCGCCGACCCCGCCGTCCCGGGCGCGGTGCTGATCGACGCGATGAACCCGCAGATGATGGTCCAGGTGGCCGATCACCCGGGTCTCGGCGCGGTCGCCGACGATGCCACGGCCGCGTTGCAGGCCGCCATCGATTCGCTGGCCGCGAGCGCGGCGACGAGCTGACGCAGGCGTGGCGGGAACGCCCGCCCGATCAGGAGGGGCGGGCGTCGTAGACCTCGCGGTGCGCGAGCACCTCGGCCATGTTGGACTCGGCCCAGTTCCTGAGACCGCGCGTCATGTCGTTCAGCGACAGGCCGAGGGCGGTCAGCTCGTAGGACACGGTGACCGGCACGGTCGGTGTCACGGTGCGGGTGAGCAGGCCGTCACGCTCCAACGACCGCAGCGTCTGGGTCAGCATCTTCTGGCTGACCCCCGCCAGACGCCGGGACAGCTCCGAATAACGCATCGCCCGTGGCGCACCCGAGTCCGAGGCGCCCGGCTCGTGCGAGCTGTCGCCGCCGAGCGCGCACAGGATCAGAACGACCCACTTGTCCGAGATCCGGTCGAGCAGAGCGCGGCTGGGACACACCGCCAGGAACGCGTCGTACGCTGCCTTCGCCTGAGCCCTCTTCTGGGCCGCCGTCACCGTCGCCACCGCTTCTCCTCACACCCACGGGTTACCTAGGCACTCCGAAGTGCCCACTTCCCGACAGGAAGTTGCCACCCAATACTGATGCACGGAGCCGACAGGCGCCACTACACGTTCACGCGAAAGCCGCGTTCACCACGGAAGGCACCACGATGAACAGCACCTCCACCTCTCTCCCCGGCGGCGCCCGGACCCTCGGCGACCTGACCGTCACCCGGTTCGGTTACGGCGCCATGCAGCTCGCCGGGCCCGGGGTCATGGGGCCGCCCGCCGATCGCGCCGAAGCCCTCGCCGTGCTGCGCGAAGCCGTCGAGCTCGGCATCACCCACATCGACACCAGCGACGCCTACGGGCCGCACGTCACCAACCGGCTGATCCGGGAAGCACTGCGTCCCTACCCAGAATCGCTCCACATCGTGACCAAGGTCGGCGCAACCCGCGACGAGGACGGCGGCTGGCCCCCTGCCCGGCGGCCCGCCGACCTGCGCCGCCAGGTCCACGACAACCTCGACACCCTCGGGCTCGACGTGCTCGACCTGGTCGACCTCCGGCTCGGCGACGCACTGGGACCCCGATCCGGCACACTCGCCGAGCCGCTGGAGACGCTCGTCGAACTGCAACAGCAGGGCCTCATCCGACACCTCGGCCTCAGCAACGTGACCACGGAGCAGGTCGACGAAGCGCGGCGGATCGCGCCGATCGTGTGCGTCCAGAACATGTACAACCTCGCCCACCGCGACGACGACGAGCTCGTGGACACGCTCGCCGAGGACGGCATCGCCTACGTGCCGTTCTTTCCCCTCGGCGGCTTCACCCCGCTGCAGTCGTCGACGCTTTCCGAGGTGGCCGCTCGACGGGAGGCGACACCGATGTCGGTCGCCCTCGCCTGGCTGCTGCAACGGTCACCGAACATCCTGCTCATCCCGGGCACCTCGTCGACGGCACACCTGCGCGAGAACATCGCCGGCGCGGGACTGTGGCTCTCCCCCGAGGACCTGGCCGCTCTCGACGCCATCGGTCGCTGATACCTCCAACGGCGACACGACGCAGGCTGCGAATCAGTTCTCGGCGAGTGCCGCGAGCCACCGGCGGATCGGTGCCCGCAGCGATTCCGCGGGCGAGCCGCCGGGATCCAACACGCGCGCCCCCACTGCGACGTCGAAGACCAATCCCTCGAGGAGACTGACGAGGTCGCGCGCGGCACCTTCCGCGTCGGAAGCGCCCAGGACGTCCATCAGCGCGGTCGCGGCCGGGCACGAGAACAGGCACGACGCCAGGCCCACGCGAAGTTCGTCGTCGTCGAATGTGTCGGCCACGAGCGCGTACCGGGCCAGTACGTCCCTGCGGCGCTCCCCCACCAGCGTTTCCAGCTGGGTTGCGATCACACCGGCCGCTTCCTCGATCGATCGTGGGGGTTCGGCGGGAACAGCAGCCTGGAACCGTTCACGCGATATCTCGGTCAGGTGGACGACCGCGGCGGACACCAGCGCGGCGCGGGTCCGGTAGTAGTACGACGTCGACCCGCGCGCCAGGCCGAGCCGCGCGTCGATCGCCTGGTGGGTGAGCGCGTGGTTGCCGCCCTCGGCCGCGAGGTCCAGCGCGGCCTCACAGATGAGGTCACGACGTGAGCGACGGTGAGCCATGTCTCCACCCTTCCAGAACTCTACGATGCTAGAGTTTCGCCCATGCGCTGGAGACTTCGAGCTTCACGATCGCGTCCCGCACTCACCGTGAATTTCGATGTATTCGACACGGCAGCAACCGAACTGGGATTCACACTCGACGACGCACAACGGCGCGCCGGCGCTGCCCTCGCGACCGACCGCAACCTGTATCTGTGGGGTCCGGTGGGTCGCGGAAAGAGCTGGCTGATGGCGACGTACTTCGCTGCGCTGCCGACCGACCGCAAGGTCCGGGTCCATTTCCACGAGTTCTTCCGCGACCTGCACCTGGCCATCCGACGGCACCGCAACGATCTGGCCGCCGCCCTCGACGATCTGCTCGGCGGGGTGGACGTCGTGTGCTTCGACGAGTTCCACGTGCACGATCCCGCGGACGGCAAGTTCATCGCCCGACTGCTGCCCGCGCTCCTCGACCGGGACATTCGCATCATCCTGACCTCGAACTATCCGCCGCACACCCTGCTCCCGAATCCTCTGTTCCACACAGACTTCGTGCCCACGATCGAACTGATCGAGCAGGCACTGACGGTCGTCACCGTCGACGGTCCCGCCGACTACCGCACGATCTCCGGGCACGAGGCAGGGTTCGCCGCGGGGTGGTGGATCACCCCGGACGAGGTCGACCTGCCGGGGCTGCGGGAACCGGCGCCCGACGAACATCGGACCCTCGATCCCGCCGGGCATCCCATCCACGTCCTCCGGGCGATCGACGGATGCCTGTGGCTCGATTTCGCCGATCTGTGCGAGAAGACCACCGCGCCGGCCGACTACCTCGCGCTCGCCGGAGATTTCCCGCGGTGGACGATCGGCAACATTCCCGATCTCCGCACCGCGGGCCGTGAGCCGGCACAACGCTTCGCCAACGTCGTCGACGTCCTCTACGACCGTGACGTCACCACCGTGTTCGTTGCGGCCACACCTCTCGACGCACTCGCCGGCGACGCCCTCATGCCGGTCGACATCGACCGGGTTCTGAGCCGGCTCGGTCAGCTCCGCCGTATCGAGCCTGCGCGCACACCCGGACAGAATCGACGGTGACGGATACGCCCGGCAGACACAGTTGGCAGGGCGCGCGTGTAACGATCCGTGGGTCTGTCGGGCCGTTCCAGCGGCCCGGAAGACGCACCGTCCCGAATCAGAGGAGAATCATGCGTTTGCGCGATACCCCCACCGTCGAGGTCACCCAGCGTCTGACCTGCAGCCCCGAGCGAGCGTGGGAACTGGTCACCGACATCGAACTGCCCACCCGGGTCGACGGCGAGCTGCAGCGAGTCGAGTGGCTCGACGGTGCGACGGCTGTCGCGGTCGGCGCCCGATTCCGCGGGCACAACGCCAGTGCACAGATGGGTGAATGGCACACCGATCCGGAGATCGTCGAAGTCGAGGACGGCCGGTGCTGGGTGTGGCGGGTCGGCCCGGCGGATGCCCCGATCGCACTGTGGGGTTTCGAGGTCGACTCCGATCGCGACGGCGTCCTCGTCCGGCAGTGGGCCAGGATGTGCGACGGACGATCACCGCTGTCCGAGTTCATCGCTCAGCATCCCGACAAGGAAGGCCGGATCGTCGCACACCGGCTCTCGGTGTGGCAGCAGGCGATGACGGCGAACCTGGCGGCCCTCGGGGAGCTCGCCGCCGATCCCGCCTGACCTCACCGCGACCGCTGCGAACTCCGACAAATGCCCGATTACGGTAAGGTCGACGGGGATCCGACGAAATGAGGGGGCGGGTGGACATCTTCTACATTGCGTGTCTCGCAATGGGTCTGGTGGGGATCGTGGGGACCCTCGTCGTCGGCGAAGTCGGATCGGAACTCGGGAACACAGGCGGAGGTGACGGGCTTCCGTTCCTGAACCTGACCACCGTCGCCACGGCATTCCTCGGAATCGGGGTGGGAGGCGGCGCCGCAACACTTCTCGGTTTCGGCACCACCGCCGCCGCGGTCACCGCAGCGTGCACGGCGCTCGTCCTGGTCGCCGTGACCCGAGGTGTCCTGCTGCCGTATCTGTTACGGCAGCAGGGCAACTCCCACACGGGACGCCTCTCGTACATCGGGCTCACCGGCGTCGTCACCCTGTCGATCGAACCCGACGGCTGGGGTGAGATCGCGTTCACCGACACGGAGGGCAACCGAGTGCGGTCCCGTGCCGTCACCGCGGAAGAGACCGCCCTGCCCGCAAATTCCCGCGTCTACATCGGCGACGTCGAGGGCGACGTGCTGCACGTCGTCTCGATCCCGGACGATCCCCGCACCAATCTGCATCTGCCCGAATCGAACTGAGGATGACTACATGATCGTTGTCGCGGTCGCCGTCGTGGTGGCACTGGTGGTGTTCGTCGGAGTGCCACTCGTCTATGTCCGGAACTACATCAAGGTCCCGCCGAACGAGGTCGCGGTTTTCACGGGTCGTGGGAAGCCGAAGGTGGTGCGGGGCGGGGCCCGTTTCAAGATCCCCGGAATCGAGCGGGTGGACATCATGTCGCTCGAGCCGTTCAATGTGAGCATCAACCTCCAGAACGCCCTGTCGAACGACGGTGTGCCGGTGAACGTCGAGGCGGTCGGCCTGGTCCGCATCGGGTCTGCGGACGAGGCCGTGCAGACCGCCGTCCAACGCTTCCTCACCTCCGACCTCGACGAACTGCGCCGGCAGATCAACGAGATTCTCGCCGGCTCACTGCGCGGGATCACCGCCACGATGACCGTCGAGGACCTCAACTCGAACCGCGAGACCCTCGCGCGCAGCGTCGTCGACGAGGCCGGCGGCGACCTCGCCCGGATCGGCATGGAGGTCGACGTTCTCAAGATCGCCGGGATCAGCGACAACAACGGCTATCTCGAGTCCCTCGGTCAGCGCCGGATCGCCGAGGTCAAGCGAGATGCCGCGGTCGGTACCGCGAACGCCCAGCGCGACGCCCAGATCCAGTCCGCGAAGGCCCGGCAGGAAGGCGCGGTCGCGCAGGCCGAGGCCGACACCGCAATCGCCGCCGCGAACCAGGCCCGCGACGTCGAACTGGCGAAGCTGCGAGCCCGGACCGAAGCGGAGAACGCCGAAGCCGATCAGGCCGGGCCTCTGGCCCGCGCGACCGCCGAGAAGGCCGTCCGGATCGCGCAGGAGCAGGCCGAAGCCGCGCAGGTCCAGGCCCGCATCGAGGTCGAGCAACGTCGCGCCGAACAGGCCAAGGCGGCACTGGAAGCCGACGTGATCGCCCCCGCGGAAGCGGAACGGCAGGCGGCGGTCGCTCGCGCCGAGGGTGAGAAGCAGGCGACCATCCTGCGAGCCGACGCGTCTGCCGAGGCGGCCCGCCGATCGGGCGCCGCCGACGCGGATGCCCGCAAGCTCGCCGCCGCCGCGGTGCGCACCGAGCAGCTCGCCGAAGCCGACGGCATCAAGGCCCGCCTCGAAGCCGAGGCCGAGGGTCGCAAGGCCGCCGCCGACGCACTGCGGGCCGAGCAGCAGGCCGAGGCCGACGGTCTGCGCGCCCGGCTCGAAGCCGAGGCGAGCGGTAAGCAGGAGATCGCGGCGGCACTCAACGCGTACAGCCCGGCCGCTGCGCAACTGCTCATGCTGCCGGACGTCCTCGCGGCCCTGGTTGAAGCGACGGCCGCGGCCGCGAAGCCGGTCGGCGAGATCGACCGCATCTCGATCGTCGGGGGCGCCGACGGCGTGTCCGGGTCGGTGGGTTCGATCCTCGGGATCAGCCCGTCGACCATCGCCGGCGTGATCGAGACACTCGAAGCCTCCGGTATCGACATCAGCGGCATGCTCGGGTCCGTCGGAAAACGCCCCGCAACGGCTGCGGCCACCGCCCCCGTCTCCGCTGCACCGATCGCGAAGGTCGATGCCGCGCACAATGGCAGCAGTTAGGTAGGTGCGTCTTTCGGACTGCGCGAGCGGCCCGAAAGACGCGCTGCGCGGCGTGCCCTCGGCTTCGGCCCGTGGGATGACGGAAGGATTCCGGCATGGCTCGACCCACAGAGCAACCTCGGCCGAAGAACGCCGCGATCCTCGCTCTCGAGGCTCGCCTGTCGTCGAATCCCGTCGGTCGCGTCGTCGAGCGGACCCTGGTGGGACTGGCACAGATCGAGCTGGTGGACCGGGCGATGACACTGGCCGCTCAGCTGTTCACGTCCGTACTGCCGGTGCTCATGGCCGCGTCGATCGTCGCCGACACGACCGTGGTGCGACGCACCGTGCAGGACCGCTACCGCATCGACACCTCGCTCCTTTACCCCGGCGACGCCCTGCCGATGATCCCGCAGACCGCCGCGTTCGGGGTGGTGGGCGTGATCATGGTCGTGATCGGCGGGACGTCGTTCGCGCGCGCTCTCGGCCGCATGTACGGAAAGGTATGGCACACACCGAGCCTCGGGTTGCCCGATGCCTGGCGGTGGTTCGCGGTCCTGTTCGTCGTGGCCGGCTCGATTCCGCTCGTCGCGCTGATCCAGCTGTCGGAGATTCCGATCCTGATCCTGGTCGGCCAGTGGTGCCTGTGGACGTGCGTGTGGGCGGGATGCCCCTACCTGCTGACGGTGGGGTTCGTCTCCGGCCGGGTCCTGTGGATCACCGGGATGATCACGGCGACGTTGCTCACCGGGCTCGATGCAGCGAGCCGCATCGTGATGCCGCGGGTGATCGCAGACTCGTATGCGCACTTCGGCGTACTCGGAATCGTGTTCAGCGGGATCGGCTGGCTGTTCGTCTTCGCGGTGGTGCTCGTGGCCGCACCGGTGATTGCCGAAGCTTCGATGACGGACCGCGTTCCGGCGTACTCTGTGCCCACCGCCACGTCGGATTCGCGGTCGTCCGACCGTCCTCCCGGGGCGAACGACTCGGCAGGAACCGAAAGCGATGGCTCCGACGGGAGGTCGTGAATGCTGCACCTGGTGATTCCCTCGAGCCAACGTCGTGACCTCGGCGAACTCGAAGACCGCCTGGACCTGTCCGTCGGTGATGCCGGGGCGAAACGTTCGGCATTCTGGGTGATGCTGACACTGTCCGCCGTGATCGCGGTGGCGGGCGTGGTGAGCGACTCGACCGCAACCGTGATCGGCGCGATGATCGTGGCACCGCTGTCCACGCCGATACTCGGTGTGGGCCTAGGCATCACCGTCGGGCGCGGATCCCTGATCGTTCGCAGCCTGCTGTACATCGCCGCCGGCATCGTGCTGGTCGTCCTGCTCGGCGTCGTATTCGCTCAGGTACTCGCGAATCCGGCTTCCGTGCTGAGCAACTCGCAGGTTCTCGGGCGTACCTCCCCCACCCTGATGGATCTGACCGCCGCTCTCGCGACCGGCCTCGTCGGGGCGGTCGCGATTACACGCCGCGACGTCGGCGACGTCCTGCCGGGCGTCGCCATCGCGATCTCCCTCGTTCCGCCACTTGCCGTCGTCGGAGTCTGCCTGGGCTCGGGAGCCGGGGCTCTGGCAGCAGGGGCGTTCATCCTCTTCGCCTCCAACGTGATCGCGATGATCATCACCGCGACCGTCGTTCTCGTCGCCGCCGGTTACTCCGCGGAGGACAGTCTCAGGACCGGGCGACGGCGTGCGTACGTGATCCTCACGATCGCGCTGGTCGTCGTCGCGGTGCCGATGGTCGTCAACTCCCTCGCGTCGCTGTGGGCGCGGCAGGTTTCCAACGTGACGCAGCAGTGGCTCGGCTCGACGCCCGGAGCCGAGGTCACGGACGTGGCGTGGCAGGGCGACACCGTCACCGTGTCCGTACTCGGTCCCGCCGAACTACCCCCGTTGAGCGAGTTGGAAGATGCCGTCGACGGGCTCTTCCCGTGGGATCCCGAACTCCAGGTCGTTCACACCGTCGGGTCTCGCGTCGAGCCGGAGTAGTGGCGGTCCCGTCAGCGGCGACGAGCAACGAGATGCACCTCGGGAAACCGGTGGTACCCGGTGTCGGGACGGCTGACCGTCCGCCACATCTCGTCGAATCCGGCGGCGGCGAGTGACTCGGCGAGCCGGTCCGGGTGCCACCGCCAGGCCGGTGCGACGGCGTGATCGAACTCGACGACCTCTCCCGCTTCGTCGGTGGATTGTGCCGCGACCGCGACCACCGCACCGGGGGAGGTCCTGGATGCCCAGCCGGCGAGCACGTCGAGAATTCCGCTGGGTGGCACGTGGATCAGGCTGAACCGGGCGATGATCGCCGCGATACCGCGGCCGCCGAGATCGGTGGAGGCGAGGTGCGCGTCGTCCCGTTCGAAACGGAGGCCCGGGTACAGATCCCGCGCGATCCGGAGCATCTCCCGGCTCGGATCGACGCCGACGACGTCCAGTCCCCTGCTCGAGAGATCGGCGGTGACGTGGCCGACGCCGCAGCCCACGTCGACCACGAGACCGTCGGCCGGACCGTCGCGCACCGATTCGGCGAACGCTGCGACCACCGCACGCTCGAGGGGAGTCGTGTACGTGGCGGGAAAGGTATCGGCGTAGAGGTCGGCAACCGCGTCGTATCCGGGCTGATCCATCACCGGACCGTCCCGGAAGACTCTCGGACGCGAACCCCCGAATACGAAGAAGAGAGGCGCTGCGCCTCTCTCACTTTCAACGTATAGCGCACCCGGGGTCTTGCGGCAAGGCCCCGCTCGTGCCGCACAATCGCTGGCCGTAGCGGAAACCCATGATCGCAGCGGTGAGGGAAGTGAGGCGCACATGTCGATCCGAGGGTATGAGGACGAGCTCCGGTCCGAGCGCAGTTGTGTAGCCGGCCTGTACGCGCGGCTCGATGCCGAGCGGGCGGAGGCGAAGGCGCGGTATGCGGCCGCGTTGCGGGGCAGCGGCGGGACGCTCGTGGATCGCGAGGTCGAGGTGCGCACGCTGGCCCGGGAGGTGCAGCGGCTGAACGTCGCGGAAGGCGGGCTGTGCTTCGGCCGGCTCGACACGCCGACCGGCGAAGTCTCCTACATCGGCCGGATCGGCATGTTCGACCGGACGAACGAATACGAACCACTGCTGCTCGACTGGCGCGCCCCGGCGGCACGCCCGTTCTACGTCGCGACCGGCTCCCACCCGGAAGGCATGCGGCGGCGCCGACAGTTCCACACCCGTGGACGCGAGGTCGTCGAGTTCACCGACGAAGTCCTCGGCCGCCCCGACGGTCGTGACCGCGGCGGCCGGGGTGATGCCGCGCTGCTCGCGGCGGTGAACGCGCCGCGAGGGCAGGGCATGCGCGACATCGTCGCGACCATCCAGGCCGAACAGGACGCGATCATCCGCCTCGACCATCCGGGCGTGCTGGTCATCGAGGGCGGACCCGGCACCGGCAAGACCGCCGTCGCCCTGCATCGCGTCGCATACCTGCTCTACACGCAGCGCGAACGGATGCAGCGTCACGGGGTGCTCGTCGTCGGACCGAACCCGACGTTCCTGGACCACATCGCCCACGTCCTGCCGTCGCTCGGCGAGACGAACGTGGTGTTCGCGACCACCGGCGATCTCGTGCCCGGCCTTCACGTCACCGCCGAGGACACCGCCGAGGCCGCGCGATCGAAGGGTTCGGTGGCCATCCTGGAGGTGCTGACCGCCGCGATCGCGGACCGTCAGCGCCTGCCGCAGGACCCGGTGCTCGTCGAACTCACGGACGTCACCGTGCGACTCGACGCCGAGATCGCTCGGTGGGCACGGGACGAGGCCGGCGCGAGCGGTCTTCCGCACAACCAGGCCCGGGCCGTGTTCACCGACGTCGTGACATGGGCGCTGACGGAACGGGCGATCGCTCGTATCGGCCGGGGCTGGCTGTCCCGCGACGACCGCGCGGCGTGGGAGAACCTGCGCAAGGACCTGCGCGGCGAACTCGCCGAGAACGATGTCTTCACCCGAGTTCTCGACGACCTGTGGCCGGTTCTGACACCGGAAACACTGTTGTCGGAGCTGTTCTCGTCACCCGCCCGGCTGCGGGCGGCCGGCGGTGACGACGCGCTCCTGCGCGAGCACGGCGACGCGTGGACCGTGTCCGACGTGCCACTGCTCGACGAACTCGTCGACCTCCTCGGCACGGTCGACACCGTCGACGCGGCCGAGTCCGAGCGAAAGAGGGAAACCGCCTACGCTGCCGGGGTTCTCGACCTCATGACGAACCGTGAGGATCACATGGACGACGAGGACCACCTGTTCGCCACCGACCTGCTCTACGCCGAGGAGCTCGCGGACCGCTTCGTCGAACGCGACGCCCGAGACCTCGCCGAACGTGCCGCCGCGGATCGGGATTGGACATACGGGCACGTCGTGGTCGACGAGGCGCAGGAATTGTCCGAAATGGACTGGCGGGTGCTGATGCGACGCTGCCCCAGCCGATCGTTCACGGTGGTGGGCGATCTCGCACAACGCCGGTCACCGGCGGGAACGTCGTCCTGGGACGTGATGCTCGAACCGTACGTGCCCGGCCGCTGGATGTACCGGTCGCTCTCGGTCAACTACCGCACCCCCACGGAGATCATGACCGTCGCAGCCGCGTTGCTCGCCGAGTTCTCGCCCGACACAACGCCACCGGAGTCGGTGCGCGCATGTGGAGTCGCCCCGTGGTCCCGGCACGTCGGCGACGACGACATCGCCTCGGCGATCGAAGAATTCGTCCGCGACGAGTCCGGACGCGAGGGCACCAGCGTCGTGATCGGTCCGCCCGATGTACCCGGTGCGGTCGCGGCGGCCGAAACGAAGGGCCTCGAGTTCGACACCGTGCTGGTGGTCGATCCGGACCGGATTCTCGCCGACGGTCCGCGCGGCGCGGCCGAGCTGTACGTCGCGCTCACCCGCGCCACACAGCGGCTCGGCGTCCTCCACCGGACGCCGCTGCCGCCGGCGCTGTCCGGTCTCGTCGATATCTCTTCGTCGTCGGGCTCCGAGCACGACGTCGCAGCGGGTATGCGCCCCTGAGCGGTACTCTCCGATCTCATACCCCGATCGCCCCGAACGGAGAACGGCATCCGGAGGCCGCATGTCCGCAGTTGTCTGGCTCGCAATCGTCGTCCTGGCCGGCGTGATTCTGGACCGCGCCGCCCTGTTCGCCGAGCGTCGCGGCTGGATCTACTGGCGCAAACGCAAGCCGCCGGTGAACGGCGGGGCGGTCATGGGAGCGTTCGGCGAGATTCAGACTCTGTTGTCACCGTCGTACCGCCACGTCGCCGAGGAACAGCAGCGGCAGCGCACCTCGCGGCACAACCAGGGCACCGGTGCCGATCCGCTGGGCGTCGACCTCGACGGCGGAACGGTGCGACTGCACAGCCCGGACGACTGATCCCGAGATGTCGGTGGGTCTCGCTATAGTTCGAACATGCTTTCGAACAGCGTCGAAGGGGAGGTCGTCGGGACGCGGCTGGCCGCCCTCGACGCCGCGGTGGACGGCCTGCTCGAGGACGACCTGACCGGCCTGTCGAACGACGACCTGGTCGAGTTCCTCCAGCGCTTCGAAACCGTCCTGCGCAGGGCCACTGCCGTCGGCCATCGGGCGATCGTCGAGGCCGTCGAACGGCGGGTCCCGGAAGACCTCGGGTGCCGCTCGATCAACGACTTCCTGGTCGGCACGCTGCGGATCTCCGGCGCCGACGCAGCGCGCCGCGTCAAGGGCGCGAGGAAGGTGGGGGTGTGGCACGCCGTCGACGGCGGCGGCCTCGAGCCGGACCTGCCCGCCACCGCGGCCGCGGTGCGGGACGGGACGATCGGACCCGACCATGTCGCGGCCGTCGCGAAGACCATGCGGAAGGTCCCGCGCACTGTCGGATTCGACGAGATCACCGTCGCCGAGCAGATCCTCGCGGACGCGGCCTGCTCGGTCACGCCCGACGATCTCGTGAAACTCGGCGCGCATCTGCTCGCCTACCTGAATCCGGACGGGGACGTGCCGGACGAGAAGGAACGCAAACGTCGTCGAGGTCTGCGGATCGGCAAACAGGGCACCGATCTCATGACCCCGATCTCCGGACTGATCGATCCCGAGACCCGGGCGCTGCTCGAACCGGTCCTGGCGAAACTCGCCCGCCCCGGCATGAACAACCCGGACGACCCCGAATCACCTTCCGGGGATGTCGAATCCGAGACCCTGGACCGCGATGCCCTCGCCAAGGCCGCGGCCCGCGACACCCGCACCGCGGTGCAACGCAACCACGACGGACTGAAAGTCGCCCTGCGGCAGTTGTTGTCGTCGGGTGTGCTGGGCAGCCACCGGGGATTGCCGGTGACCGCGATCCTGACCATGACCGTCAGGCAACTCGAGGAATCGACCGGCATCGTGACCACCGCCTCCGGTGGGCTGGTGCCGATCCGCGACGCGCTGCGGATGGCCGAGACCGCGCATCCGGTGCTGGCGATTTTCGATCACCACGGCCGGCCGTTGCATCTCGGTCGCGCGAAACGACTCGCCTCGGCCGATCAGCGGCTGGCGTTGATCGCCGCGTCCGGCGGCTGCACCCGCCCGGGCTGCGATGCACCGGCGACACTCACGGCGGTGCATCACATCAGAGAGTGGAAGGACGGCGGGCTCACCGACATCGGCAACGAGGACCTGGCCTGCGATGCCTGCCACGCACTGGTGCACGACGGGCCCGGCGGCTGGCAAACGCGCGTCGCGTCGGCCAACTCCGAGCACCCGGGTCGCACGGAGTGGATCCCGCCGCCGCACATCGACCCGGAGCAGAAGCCTCGGGTCAATCACCGGCATCATCTCGGGGATCTGTTGTCGGCGGCGTTGACGCACTACCGTGCCCGCCGCGAAGACGAGCTGCGCGAGCACCGGCGTCGGTGGCTGCGGGAGCCGACCGGAGATACGGGTGACGGTGACGGTCCGTAACCCCGGAGCGTCAGTAGCCCGCCGCGGGATCGACGAGTGCGATCAGCTGCTCCCCCGCGATGAACCGGGCGACGTTCTCACGCACCGTCGGCGCGAGCGTCGCGTTCAGCCCGGTGCGGGTGTTCGCGATGTGCGGGGTGATCACGACGTTGTCGAACGTCCACAGCGGATGGTCGTCGGGCAGTGGCTCGGGGTCGGTGACGTCGAGGACGGCACCGGCGATCTTCCCGCCACGCAGCGCATCGACGAGCGCGTCGGAGTCGACGAGGTTGCCGCGCGCGACATTGACGAGCCACGCGGTGTCGGGCATCGCGTCGAGCGCCTCGGCGTTCACGAGCCGGTCGGTGTCCGCGGTCGCCGGTGCCGCGACCACGAAGTGATCGGCCATCGTCCACACCTCGGCGGTGCGGCTCGCCGGAAACGTCACCGATGCTCCCTCCACGGGGCGACCGGAATAGTTCACGGCGACCACGTCGACGCCGAGCGCACGCAGTCGCGGGATCATCGCGCGGCCGATACCGCCGCATCCGACGATCGCGACGGTCGAACCGTGCAGCATCCGCACCTGCGGGTCCAGCACCGGCTTCTGCCACCGCTGCACCGGCCGGGCTGCGGCCGCGATCGAACCGTGGAACTGCCGCAGTCCGACGAGCAGCGCCCCGACGGCATATTCGGCGACGTTGTCGGCGTACACCCCGGACGCGTTGGTCCACATCCGGTCGGGGTCGATGATCCCGGCCCGGAAGAACGGCTCGATGCCCGCGAACGCGAGCTGCACCCAGCGCACCCCCGCCGGGAGCTCGGGGAAACCGTCGACGTCGCCGTGCCACACCAGCGCCTCGGCCTCGTGGAGCGGGACGAGTGTGCCGCCGCCCTCGACGATGGCGGCGGCGAGGTGTTCGTCGTGGTCCGGTCCGAGATGAACGCGCATACGCGCACCCTATCGACCGCCGGGAATACCTGCGCGGTCCGATGCGTTGACCCCGTTCGGATCGGCACGTCACGTATCCCCCGGGCTCAAAACAATTTGCCCTCGTGGAATACCGTTCGGCTGGAGCCGCGTTGCGCCTTTCGCCGAGAGGCGATCGGGCGTGCCGGTCCCCTACTTCACGGTCGTTTCGACCGCGTTCCACCGCCACGACGGCGAATCCGTGCGGCCTACTACAGTCGCGGAGGCACGACGCCCGGCCGGGGTGTCGGCACCTCGACCGAATGGAGCGCGCATGAACCGCTGGGCCACGACCGTGGTCGCCCGGCGATGGTGGGTTCTCGGACTCGCCGTCCTGATCGTGGTGGTGGCCGGAGCGTGGGGCACCGGCGTGTTCGGAAATCTGTCGTCGGCCGGGTTCTACGACCCGAACAGCGAGTCCTACAAGGTCGCGGAGATCGTCGAGGAGAACTTCGGTCCGCAGACCGCCGACATCATCGCGATGTACACGGCCCCCGAGGGCCGGACCGTCGACGACATCGAACCGGACGTCACCGCGGTGCTGGACCGGTTCGCCGCGGAGGTGCCCACTCACGCGATCAACACCTATTGGTCCACGGCGCCCCCGGCGAACCAGCTCCTGCTGTCCAAGGACGGTCGCAGCGTCGCCGCGTCGATCACCCTGTCCCCCGACTCGGGTGTCTCCGTCGCCACGTTCGATTCGTTGTTGCCGAAGCTCGAGGTTCCCGGCGTCGAGTCGCAGTTCGCGGGGAACTCGGTCGTCGCCGTGGCCTTCACGTCGACGCTCGAGCACGACCTGCTGCGCGCCGAAGCGATCGCGATCCCGATCACCCTCGTCCTGCTGGTGATCATCTTCGGTGGCCTCACCGCCGCCGCCGTCCCGGTGTTCGTGGGTGTCCTCGCCGTGCTCAGCGCGCTCGCGACGCTGCGCCTGCTCACGATGGTCACCGATGTGAGCTCGTTCGCCCTGAACGTCACCTCTCTGATCGGTCTCGGCCTGGCCATCGACTACGGACTGTTCATCGTCAGCCGATTCCGCGAGGAACTCGAGGGCGGCGCCGACACGGCGGCGGCGACCCGACGCACCGTCCTCACCGCGGGCCGAACGGTCATGTTCTCCGGGCTGCTGCTGATCTGCGCGTTCGCCGGGATGCTCGTGTTCCCGCAGGCGGTGCTGCGATCCCTCGGTCTCGGCGCGATCGCAGCGGTCCTGAGTGCGGCTGTGCTCGCGCTGACCGCGATCCCCGCGCTGCTCGCCATCCTCGGGCCACGGATCAACTCGCTGACGTGGAGCAAGAACGCCGCTCATCGCGGTGAGGCGCGGGCCCGGCGTTTCTGGGGTTCGGTGGTCGTCGGGGTGATGCGGAGGCCCGCGGTCATCGCCGTCGCGATCGTCGCGGGTCTGCTCGTGCTGGCGTTCCCGGTGCTGCGCGCCTCGTTCGGGGAGGTCGAGTACACGGCTCTTCCGGAGAACGCCCCGGCGCGCGTGGCGACCCAGGCGTTGCTCGACGACTTCCCGTCTACCGGTAACGGCGCCACGCTCCTGGTGCGAGGAAGCGACGGTGGCCCGCCGTCCACGACCGCGGTCGGCGAGGTGTCCCGCGCGGCGGCCCGGGTGGACGGCATCGCCCAGGCGTTGACGGTCGCCTCGAACGGCGACGTGACGGTGGTGCAGGCCCTGTATTCGCAGGGTGTCGACGGCACCGCCCGGGCCGGCGACATCGTCCACGAGTTGCGGGCGGTCGATGCGCCGGCCGGCACCGAACTGCTCGTCGGTGGCGGCCGGGCGATGGTCGACGACGGCAACGTCGCCATCTCGCGGTGGCTGCCGGTGATGCTCGCGATCATGGTGGTCTCGACGCTGGTGCTGTTGTTCCTGGCGTTCGGGTCGGTGGTGCTGCCGCTGAAGGCCGTCGCGATGGCGGCGTTGAGCCTGGCCGCAACGTTCGGTGTTCTGACCTGGGTGTTCCAGCTCGGTCACGGTGCGGAACTGCTCGGGGTGACCGCGAGCCCGCTCGAACCGTCGTTCGTGGTGTTGATCCTGGCGGTGGTGTTCGGTCTGTCCACCGACTACGAGGTGTTCCTCATGTCCCGGATGGTCGAGGCCCGCGCCGCCGGGGCGACCACCGAGGAGGCGGTGAAGTTCGGAACCGAACGCACCGGCCGCGTCGTGACGGCGGCGGCACTGCTGCTGATCGTGGTCACCGGGGCGTTCACCATCTCCGGGCTGTCGATCATGCGGTTCCTCGGTGTCGGCATGATCCTCGCGCTGATCATCGACGCGACGGTGGTGCGGATGCTGCTGGTGCCGTCGCTCGTGAAGCTGATGGGCGACGCCAACTGGTGGGCGCCGGCGTGGATGAAGCGGGTGCACGAGAAGGTCGGCATCGGGCACTGATCCGGCGAAGGGAGCGTTGCCGACGCTTATCATCGGCACGCCCCTTCCCCCTCACCCGGGAGATCTCTTGGACACGCCGCCCTCTCCCCGTTCCCCGCACGGCATCCGGCGGATGGGTGGTCGTGATCCCGGCGAGTCGTTCCGCGTCGCCAGCCCGCTCGAGTTGCTGCTCGACCTGACGTTCGTCATCGCGTTCGGTGTCGCCGGGAATCAGGCTGCCCACCTGATCGCCGAGGGCCATATGGCTTCGGGAATCGCCGCGTTCGGCTTCGCGATGTGGGCGGTGTGCTGGGCGTGGGTGAACTTCGCCTGGTTCGCCTCCGCGTTCGACACGGACGACTGGTTGTATCGCATCGCGACGATGCTGCAGATGCTCGGCGTGCTCATCCTGGCGTTGGGCTTGCCGGCGATGTTCGCGTCGATCGACGAGGGCGACTATCTGGACAACCGGATCGTGGTGTTGGGGTACGTCGTGATGCGCGTCGGACTGGTGGGTCAGTGGCTGCGCGTGGCGAAGCAGAACGAGACGCTGCGCCGCACGGCGCTGACCTATGCGGGGTTCGTGTCGATCGCGCAGCTCGGCTGGATCACTCTGATCTTCGTCGACGTCCCGGTGTGGGAGACGTTCCTGCTGACCGTTCCGCTGATCGTGCTCGAGTTGCTCGGGCCGGTTCTCGGTGAGCGCACCGCACGGACACCGTGGCATCCGCACCACATCGCGGAGCGGTACAGCCTGCTCACGATCATCGCGCTCGGTGAGGTGATCGTCGGAACCGTCGCGTCGCTCGGGGCGGTCGTCGACCTGCAGGGATGGGACGTCACGGCCGCCGTCACAGGTCTGGCCGGGGTGGGGCTGACGTTCGGGCTGTGGTGGGTGTACTTCCAGTACCCGTTCGGCGACGCGCTACACCATCACAGGTCGCGCTCGTTCGGTTGGGGATACGGGCACATCGTCGTGTTCGCGGCGCTGGCCGCGGTCGGCGCGGGACTGCACGTGGCCGGCTATCACCTCGAACACGAGTCGCACGTCTCGACGATGACGGTGCTCGCGACCGTCGCAATTCCCGTCGCGGTGTACCTGGTGGCGCTTGCCGCCCTGTACAGCCGGCTCGTCGGCGTCGACCTCGGAGTCGCCGGGACGACCGTCGCCGCGCTGGTGGTCCTCGGCGCGGCCGTCACGGCGGGTGCGCTGGGTGTTCCGGTCCCCGTCTGCCTGCTGATCGTGGCAGCAGCGCCGGTGGTGATCGTCGTGGCGGACGAGACCGTGCTGTGGAAGCGGCGTGAGGCGGCACTGGCCCGTCTGCGCGCGTCCTGAGCTGCGGTGATCAGCGGCCGGCCAGGATCCGGTAGCCGCGCTCGTGCAGGCGACGGTGTTCCGCCCATCTCCGCGCGGTCCAGGCAGGCTCGGTGTGGGCAGCGGTGATCGCCGCGGCGGTCGAGGCGTGCAGGTCGAATTCGAGGTCGCGGCGCAGTTCGGCAAGCTCGCGGGCGTCGGCTGCGACGATCCGGTCGATCGTTCCGGCGACCTGGTCGTCCGCGTCGACGAGGATCCGGCGGTGCGCCCGCGGCAGCACACCCCACATCACGGCGAATGCGACGACCACACCGATGACGGTTTCGACGAGACGTTCCCGTGAGACCAGGACCAGATCCGCCGGTGTGCCGAGTGCTCCGAGGATCAGCGCGAGCGGGGTGATGAACACCATCGCGAGCCCGTAGTTGCGCACCAGATACGCCTCGAT
Organism: Rhodococcus sp. NPDC003382; assembly: GCF_053589135.1. Taxonomy (NCBI): domain Bacteria; kingdom Bacillati; phylum Actinomycetota; class Actinomycetes; order Mycobacteriales; family Nocardiaceae; genus Rhodococcus; species Rhodococcus sp. NPDC003382. Next base: position 100,591 of record NZ_JBSFRH010000012.1, on the reverse strand, counting down.
GCCGGCCATCATCGCGGCGCAGACCAGCACGAGCGCGGCCCCGCGCACGTCGAACAGCGACAGTCCCGCGAGCAGCGCCAGCCCGAGCACGGTCCCCACGAATCGATGCGCCGCACGGTAGCTGCCGAGGATGCGGTCCGGTCCCTGGTGCAGGATCATCGCCGCGGTGATGACCGCCCAGTCCGGCCGCCCCAGTCCCGCCGCGACCGCGACTCCCCCGGCCACAGGGCCGGCGACGAGCAGCCGCAGCACCACCGTCACGGATCGACCGCCCGGATGCGCCGCACGCGCGAGCCGGTAGCGGACCGACGGCCGGCGCAGTGGAACCTGCGGACGGAGGTCGTCCTCGGGGTCGGCTTCGTGGTGATCGACGCCGTGCAGCACGGTCGCGCACCGGGCGTGCGCGCTCTGCAGCGCCCGGACCAGCGGATGCGCCGATCCGACGAGCCCGGCGTCGTGCAGGCACTGCCACGCCGCGTGCAGATCGTGCACCGCAGCGCGACGGTGCGCCGCCGAGTTCTCCTCGCATACGGCCTCGACCGCGGCGACCGCGGCGGCGACCGCGGTCCGCTCGGCGGTGCGCGGCCGGACGATCGCACCCGACATCGCGACCGCCAGCGCGGCGACCGCCCCGATCGCCGTCCATCCCACGATCGTCGCCACGGGTACCCCGGCCACGGGCAGCGACGACGCGATCTCGAGGGTCAACAACATCAGGAACGCTCCGGGCGCACCGAGCCGCAGGGCGTCGACGACGAACGCACACGACGCCACCACCACCGTCATGGTGAGCACCACGAGCATCGGCCACCATGCGGATCCGCCGGCCGCGACGGCGCTGTGCACCACCGACCCGACGGCGGCTCCGAGACCGGCCAGAGCGACGAGCACGCATCCGACGATCCCCACGGCCCGCCACCGCACCCGATACGGACGGGTCTCGCCGTAGACGACGGCGAACGCGCCGAGCGTCGCGATCGCGGACACCGGTCCGGCACCGGCGAGGACACCGGCAAGTCCTGGCACCGCGACGGTCACGGCCGCGCGGGCGACCCCGGGCCACTTGCGTCCCAGCCTCGGTACTCCCACCATCGCCGGCCACGGGGCAGCAGGGGCAGGAATCGGCAGGTCTACTCGTGGCACGACCATTCAGATTAGGAGGATCGCGGTCCCGCTCCCGAATCCGAAGCCTCGGGTGAGGCGCATCTCACCCGCTACAGCGCGGTGATCTTCGACGCGACGGTCGGGCGCACCGGCTTCGGCGCGGCACCGCAGCTCGCCGGTCGCGCCGGCAGTTCGTGCAGCTCGACGTCGACGCGCCAGGCGCGGCCGTCGCGGTGACGCACGATCGGTGAGGGTGCTTCGTCGACGGTGAGGGCATCGATACCGGCAGCGGCGATACCGGCAGCGGCGTCGAGTTCGCGCACCGCGATCTCCGCGACCTGCCCGGCCGCGGCCCACGTGCTGCGTCCCCGCAGCCCCGGCAGGTACACCTCACCGGCGGCCGCGGCACGCACCGCGTCGGCGCTGTGCGCGGCGTCGAGCCGACCGTAGGTGTAGCCGGTGGGCAGCAGGATCATCGACGGTGCGAAGCGGTGCCCACCCGTGTGCGAGCACTCCCACACGGTGTCGCCGAACTGTTGCGCGAGGGCGGCCGCGATCGGGCGGCCCTGCACCGCGCAGCACTGGTCGCGTTTGCCGTGCGCGCACACCAGCACGATCGGGTCGGTCACCGCGGCGCCGAGAAGAGGCGCCGGTCCGGTGACGACCCGGGGCACGATGTCGAGCAGCTCGGCCGGTTCGGTGACCTCGAGGCGTTCGCACCACGTATTGCCGGGTTCGGTGCGGGCGATCAGCACGGTGCGGGTCGGGCGCTCCACGTCGCGGCCGGGACGGCGGATGAACTGGATGCGTACCCCCGCCGCGTCGGCGCGGGCGGACAGCTCGGTGGCGAGCTCGGTTCCGAGGGCGGTGCCGTCGAGCACGTCGCGACCCCACCCGGAGGGAACCTCGAGGCACACATATCCCGCTGCCGTGGCGGCGGTGCCGGGCAGCGGCTCCTCGGGGACGGACGGCGCGGAGCAGATCGGGGCGGCGATGGTCACCCGGCTATTGTCGCCGGTGCGGTCATCCGTGGCAGCGTCGGCCCTCGGTGAGTTGCCGGACGAACTTCTCAGCCCTTCTCACCGCGCAGACGTCGCAACCCGGCGCGGGTCCACACGCGCAGGAATCCTTGGGACAGATAGGCGAAGCAGCCGAACGCCAGCGTCCACTTGGTGACGCTGATCGTCGATACGGCACGAACCGTGGTGTCGTCGATGCGGTCGCGGTGGTCGAGCAGATACAGCCCGGCGATGTTCTCGACGTAGTCGCTCGCCGCCGCGGCCACCGACGCCACGGCGAGGGTACGGCGGGTGCCCGGCGACACCGGATGATGCTCGGCCAGCGACCGCACTCCGGCCCGCAATGCGACCGCAAAGGTCAAGGGATGCACCATGTCCCAGTAGTAGTGCTGCCGGTAGCGCTGTAGGTCCTCAGGCTGGAGATTGTCGAGGATCTTCCGGTACTTGTCCGCCGAGAAGGTGGTCTGGATCGCGCCCACGGTCGGGGCCGTGGACCCGAGGACGCGGGCAACGTTGGCCTGGGAGACCACGAACACCGCGGCCGAGCCGAGGAGCCGACGATCCGATGCGGTGAGAGCCATGCGCACGATGCTACCGACCACCCAGCTCGTCGAAATCCGCGCGCTCGGATGACAGCCGCCGACGACCGGCAGCGCGCGACTGTCCGCCTCATCGGCGGCTGCGGGCGGCGGGCGACTCGCTCAGAGTTCAGCGACCTTCAGCAGCATCTCGGCGACGGCCTTCGGCTCGGTGATCATCAGGTCGTGCCCGGTTTCGATCTCCCAGACCCGTTGCGCACCATCAGATCTACCCTCTTTCGCGCCCTCGATGGCGCTCAACTCGGAGATGCACACGACGTCGGTTCGTGGGATCTTCCGCATCGCGGCCTCGTTGATCAACAGCAGCGGTTGGACGAAGGTCTCGAGCGGATGCGGCGTGAGCCGATTCTGCATCCACTCGAGATCGTCGGGGTCGGTGACCCCGTACAGCCGCCCCATCTCGGGTACCGGCCACAACACGAGTTCGGCACCGTCGACCTCACGGATGGTGCTGCGCGCGAATTCCATGAGGGCCGGGGCGATGTCGGTGAGGGACTGCCCGTCGGCGGGGCTCGCGGCGTCGAGATAGACGAGGTGACGGATCCGTCCCGGCGCCCGGTCCGCGACTCCGGTGATCACCATGCCGCCGTAGCTGTGACCGACGAGGATGACGTCGCTCAAACCCTCGAATTCGAGAACCGCGAGGATATCGGAGATGTGGTGATCGAGATCGATACCCGGACGCACCAGATGGGCACGGTCACCGAGACCGGTCAGCGTCGGGGTGTGGACGTCGTGGCCCGCGGCGCGCAGCAGCGGCGCCAAGCGCCCCCAGCACCACCCGCCGTGCCCACCGCCGTGTACCAGAACAAATGTCGCCACCACGTACCCGCTTCCCCCTGGCAGAATCCCGTTCCAAAAGATGAATACCACGTTCTTCGGCAGACGGGAAATGGGTGGTTCGCGTCAAATGTCGTAATCGACGACGACCGGCGCGTGATCGCTCATCCGGCGATCCGCCGACGGTTCCCGGTCCGTACCCGCCACGGTCGCGGTGCGCGCCAGACCCGGAGTCGCGAGGTGGTAGTCGATCCGCCACCCGACGTCGTCGGTGAACGACTCCCCCATCCACGACCACCACGAATACGGGCCGTCGACGCCCGGATACCGGCTGCGGACGACGTCGACGAGGGTGCGGGGCGAGAGCAGCGAATCGAGCCATGCGCGTTCCTCCGGAAGGAACCCCTCGGCCTGATTGCTGCGCCGCCAGTTCCGCACGTCGTGCCGGGTGTGCGCGATGTTGAGATCGCCCATCAGCAACAGTTCCCGGCCCTGCGCCTTCGCCGCGCGGCGCGACCGCGTCAGCTGCCGCGCGAATGCGGCGAGAAACCGCATCTTGCGCTCGTATCGGGCGCCGCCGTCCGGCGCCTCCCGCATCCGCCCCGGCTTCTGCAGGTGCGCCGGGAGACCACCCTTCGGCAGATACAGCGACGCGACGGTGAGCGGGGCGTCGGCCAGATCGACCTCGATGTACCGGCCCTGGCCGGCGAACTCCCCCAGCCCGCGCGCCAACGGCACCCGTTCGAGATCGACCCGATCGAGGTGTTCCTCGCCGGGCGCACGCAGCAACGCGGTGCCGCTCCAGGTACGCACCGCGGCCGGTGGCTGCGCGGTCAGGATGCCGACGCCGTTGCGGCCGGCGAGAGTGCCCTCGTCGTAGGCGAAGTGGTACTTGCCGAAGACGCCGGGCGGAATCGCGGCGGCCGGGGCACGGACCTCCTGCAACGCGACCACGTCGGGGTCGCGTTCGCGCAGCCAGTCCTCGAATCCGCGCCGCTGCGCCGCGCGGATGCCGTTGATGTTGAAGGTCGCGATCCGCACGGTCAGTCCATGAGAAACGGCAGCACGGCCGCTTCGAATTCGCGGAAACGGTCCCGGTGGATGCTGTGCCCGCACGCGATGTCGCGGAGGGTGCAATTCGGCAGTGCCGCGGCAGCCTCGGCGAGCAGGTGCGGATCGACCATGCTGCCGGGCCGCGCGCCCCGCAGGAACAGGGTCGGCGCGGCGAGGTCCGGCAGCCTCTGCCACCACCGCGGATCCGGGGTGCGGAACTGTTCGATGGCCGAGGCGGTCATGCTCCGGTCGAACGCGACGGTCGCGCGCGGGTTGCGCACCAGACTGCTCGTGGCGTGCCACAGTTCCGCGACCGTCGGACGGCGGGACGGGATCTTCGGGACGGGATCGCCGGCGCGCAGCGGCAGCGGTGATTCCTCGAGTACGAGACGGCGCACCAGGTCCGGGCGATCCTGGGCGATCAGCGACCCGGTGCGGCCGCCGAGCGAATGACCGACCAGGTCGACGGTGTCGAGGTTCAGGTGGTCGCACAAACCGGTGATGTCGGCGGCGAACTCGCCGAACAGGTACGACCGGGCCCGGGCGCTGCGTCCGTGCCCGCGCAGGTCGATCGCGACGACCCGGCGTCCGGCGGTGACGAGAGTGCGGGCGAATCGGTCCCAGGTGCGGCTGTCACCGCCCATGCCGTGCACCAGCACCACCGGAACGGGGTGGGTGCGAGCGCTCGGCGCCGAGTCGCGGTAGGCGATCGCCACACCGTTCGGCTCGGCTGTCAACACGGTTTCCACGGACATCGAGCCTACTCAGTCGTAGACCCCCTCCACTTTCCAGCCGTCCGAGGTGTGGATCACCAGCAGCGCCCGCGACCCGTCGAGCAGCACCTGCAGCCGCGCCACCGCCCGGGCCTCGGCCGGATCCCACCAGTACTCGTCGACCGGCCAGGGTCCGGCCCAGCCCACCACCTGCCATCCGCGGCTTCCCCACCGCAGATGTGCAGGTGCCGCGCTCAGCAACCCGCGCTCGGTCACCGCGACCTCCGCGCCCGCGTCGTCGAGCAGCGCGATCGACGGCGGAACGGTCAGCACCATGGCCGGAGCGGGTGGCGGGAGCCGACCCGGCCACGGCGCCTCCGGGTCCGACGCGGGGACCCGCTCGTCCCCGACCGGCACCAGGGTGATGCGTTCGGCCGGGCCCCGGCCGCCGCTGAGCACCCCCACGAGGACGGCCTCACCGCCGAGCAGGCCCTGCACCCGCACCAGCGCGCGGCGGGCTCGTTCGTCCTCGTCGCCGACGCCGCCCCACAGTCCCGGTTGCAGGGCACCGGCCGATACCACCTCCACCGGTTCGAGCCGCAGCACCTCGATGCCGGCAGTCGGCCGGTCTCGGCTGCGTCCGGTGAGCCAGCCGTCGAGTTGCCAGCGCACCCGGTCGGCGGTGCCGTCGGGGGTCAGCGGTTCGGCGCAGCGCCAGGTACGGGCCAGTTCCTCGCCGCCCTCGGTGCGTGCCGCCACCAGCAACCGGGTGCACGCGACCCCTGCCGCCGCGAGCCGCACGTGCAGCAGTTCGGCGAGGGCACGGCCGGCGAACGCGGCCGCGTCCACCCGTTCGAGCGGCGGGTCGCAGCGCTGCTCGACGGTCAGGTCCGGGGGCGGCGTCCGACCGGACGGGGGCCGCTCCGGGTGTCCGCATGCGGTGCGGTGCGCCCTGACCGCGTCGGTCCCGAAACGCGAGGCGACGTCCCCGGCCGACAGCGCGGCGAAGGCCCCGATCGTGCGCAATCCGAGGCGACGCAACAGATCGACCAGTTCCTCACGTTCCGGCGCCACCAGGGACGGCTCGACAGCCAGATCGGAAATCGGCAGCGGCGCAAGGAATTCCGCTCCCTTCCCCGGAGGCACCAGCGTTCCGCGGCGCGCCGCGAGCACCGCGGTGGACAGTTCGTCGGCGATCCCCACCTGGCATTCGACGCCGAGAGCGGCGACCTCGTCGACCAATCGTTCCGCGGCGGCCTCCTCCGAACCGAACCAGCGGACGACACCGCGGGCGGCGAGCACCACCAGGCCGGGGCGGAGCACCTCGACACCGGGGGCGGTCGCGTCGACCGCCTCCACCACCGGTTCGAACAGCCGCGCATCACGATTCGGATCAGCCTGCAGCACATGCAGTTCCGGGCATCTCGCCTGCGCCTCGCGACGCCGCAGACCGCGACGTACCCCGGCGGCGCGGGCGGTCGCCGAGCACGCGAGCACCCGGTTCGCCGCGACCACCGCGACCGGTTCCGACGCGGGCAGGTCCGCCGCGGCGGTCGCAGCGACGGCGGGCCAGTCCGGGCACCACAGGGCCAGCACCCGCGCCGGTTCGCGGGCGCTCACAGCGCGACCGGTCGGCGCGGCGAATCGACGCGGTCCGCGTGCTTCCATTCGGTCCGGGTGCGGGTGGCACATACGTCCATCCGGGTGGTCCGCGCCGGGAAGGCCCGGCCCTGGGCCCGCACCGACAGCCGGGTGCCGCGCAACCGGCCGCGTCCCGCCCCGAGTCCCTCGTAGCCGCTGACCTGCGCGTCGAGCCGAACCTGCGCCCCCTCCCACCGGCCGTCGACGACGACCAGCACCGCCCCCTTGCTGCGGGCGCGGGCGGTCACGGCCCGGGTTCGCGACGGCGGCACCGCGATTCCGCCGAGACCGAGGATCACCAGGTCCATGCCGTCGAGCAGGACGGCCGCGATCTCCACCGGATCGGGTCCGGGATCGGGAATCACCGCCACCCGCTGCAACTGCGCTCCCATTTCCGCGGCGGCGAGCAGACTCAGCCGGCGGTGACCGATCACGGCGGCGTGCCCTCCCGCAGCGGTCACCGAGGCGAGAACACCGATCAGCAACGACGTAGCCCCGGAGACGGATACGACGGAGCCACGGACCAGACCACCCTGGGGCAGCACATCGGCGAGCGGTTCCGGGACCGGGAGCAACCGGTCGGCGGGTACGTCGGCGGGGGCGGCCCGTTCCACCTCCCCGCGCGCGGGTATCGCGGCCATCCGCCGGCGCAGCGACTGGATCCGCTCCTGCCGGGACGGTCTTTCCACACCGTCGAGCGGAAACTCGGCGAGCTCACCCACATGCACCCCTTCGTCATCTGCCGGCCGCGGGAACACGGCCCACCGACACCACGGGGAAGACGTGGTTCAGTCACCAACTATCGAACATACTTTCGAACCTTTCCAGTACACATGATCTTGGGGCGGCCCGTCAAGCGCAGAAAGACCCCTCGCATCCACTACTCTCGTGAAGGTGTCGAAACAGGAACGAGTAGGTAGGGTTGTCGGCCCGGACCACCTGGTGGCCGGTCGCTACCGGCTCGATTCCAAGCTCGGCGGCGGCGGGATGGGCGCCGTGTGGCTCGCCCACGACACGCGCCTCGGGCGCGATGTCGCCGTCAAACAGGTCGTCTCCACCGTGGACCTGCAGCCGGAGGCCGCCGACGAGGTACGCCGCCGCACACTGCGCGAGGGGCGGATCGCCGCGCAGCTCGCGCACGAGCACGCCATCGGGATGTACGACGTGGCCCTCGACGCCGGCGAACCGTGGCTGGTCATGGAATACCTGCCCTCCCGCAGCATCGCCCAGGTGCTGAACACCGTCGAGACCCTGCCCCCGTACGAGGTCGCGCAGATCGGGGCGGACGTGGCCGACGCCCTGGCCGCTGCACACGCGGCGGGCATCATCCACCGCGACATCAAACCCGGCAACATCCTCGTCGCCGAACGCGGCCACGAACTCGGCATCGTGAAGATCAGCGACTTCGGCATCGCCCTGGCGAGCGGCGACTCCGATCAGTCCGGTGTGATCGCCGGTACCCCCGCCTACTTCGCGCCCGAGGTGGCGCGCGGCAACGATCCCACCGAAGCCAGCGACGTGTTCTCCCTCGGCGCGACCCTCTACACGATCCTCGAGGGCCAGCCCCCGTTCGGTTTCGAAGCCGACTCGATCGCATTGCTGCACCGCGTCGCCCGCGCCGAGATCATCCCGCCGACCCGGACCGGCCCCCTCACCGACGTCCTGCTCTCCATGCTCGAACCCGACCCCGCCCGCCGTCCGACGATGGCGCAGGCCCGCGACCGGCTCGCCGCCGTCGTCCTCGGTCCGGGCACGAATCCCGCACTGCTGCGCGGACGTCCGATCCTGGCCGAGGACGGCTCGATTCCCGTGTGGGCCCAGCGGTCCACACCGATCGCCGGAACCCGGTCCCGCAGCTCGTTCGTGGACCGGCCGGCCCCTCCGCCGGTGTCACCTTCGCGCGGGCCCTCGCGTGGGATTCCCCGGCCCGCCGAACTGTGGGACCGGCTGCTCCCGAAAGAGCCTGTGCCGCAGGACCCGAAGGAACGGCTCGTCGCATACGCGCCGCTGGCGATGGCGGCGATGGTAGCGCTGATCGTGTTCGCACTCGTGGTCGCGGTGATCATCGCCGTGGCGGTGGGCTGAACAGCTTTCAGTCGATCCGGCGATGGTGCGCCCAGCGGGTCAGCGCGTTCCGGTTCGACTGCTGGGTCTTGCGCAGCACGTTCGACGCGTGGGTCTCGACGGTCTTGACCGAGATCACCAGTTCCTCGGCGATCTCCCGATAGGTGTAACCGCGCGCGAGCAGCCGCAGCACCTCGAGCTCGCGCGGGGTCAGCGAGTCGAGTTCAGGGTCCAGCGGCGGCTCCGGGACGTTGGACCGTCCGGTGAACGAATCCAGCACGAATCCCGCCAGGCGCGGGCTGAACACCGCGTCGCCGCCGGCCACCCGCCGCACCGCATCCGCCAGTTCGGTGCCCGAGATCGTCTTGGTGACGTATCCGCGGGCGCCGGCCCGGATCACCGCGATCACGTCCTCGGCCGCGTCGGACACGCTCAACGCCAGGCACACGGGCCCGGGTGCGATGCGGCTGAGCACCGCGACGCCTCCCCCGTCGGGCATGTGCACGTCGAGCAGCACGACATCGGGGCGGGTCGCATCGATTCCGGCGACCGCCTCGGCGACACCGCCGGCCTCACCCACGATCTCCATGTCCGCCTCGCGCCCCAGCTCGGTACGCACCCCGGAACGGAACACGGCGTGGTCGTCGACCAGAAAGACACGGAAGGACTGTGAAGTTGGGGCGCCGTTCGACGTCACTGCGTGTGCTCCTCGGGTTGGGGTTCGGCCTCCTGCCACTCTAGGGGCGAGCCCGTCCCCGGCACCGCACCGCCGCGGGGCATGTGGATCCGGATCTCGGTGCCCTTGCCGAGCTCCGACTTCACCACTACCCGGCCGCCGCGCCGCTCGATCCGCGCCCGGATCGACTTGGCCAGCCCCTGCCTGTCCTCCGGGACCAGATCCGGGTCGAAGCCCGTCCCGCGGTCGCGGACGAACACGCTCACCTCGTTCGGCTCGGCCTCGGCGAACAGATCGACGCTGTCCACTCCGGCGTGCTTGGCGGCGTTGACGAGTGCTTCGCGGGTCGCCCCCAGCACCGCGGTGAACGACTCGGCGGTCAGGTCGTCGTCGTCGCCGGGTGCGACGTCCCCGACGATCACCGGCGTGACGGACACCCCGTGCTGATCCTCCACCTCACCGGCGATGGTGCGCAGTGCCTCGGCGAGGCTGGTGCGGGGACTCTCCCCGCCGCCGAACAGCCAGCGCCGCAGTTCCCGTTCCTGGCTGCGGGCCAGCCGCACCACTTCCTGCGCGTCACCGGCCTGCTTCTGGATGAGCGCCAAGGTCTGCAGCACCGAATCGTGCAGGTGCGAGGCGATCTCCTCGCGTTCCTCGTTGCGGACGCGGGCTGCGCGTTCCTGCTCGAGCGCTCGCCACATGCGAACCCACAGCGGCACCGACAGCAGCCCGGCGCCGACGAGGGTCACCACCACCGCGAGCAGGGACGACCGCAATGCAGCGACGTCGACCTGGGCGAGAAACACGACGCCGAGTCCGGTGACGATCAGGGTCAGGCCGCCGAGAACCCGCGCCCATGTCAGGACGGTGGGTTTGGCCGGCAGCCCGAGGACCGACCGCGGCCCGTCGACGTCGAACTCCCGCCACACCAGGGCGGCACCCACCGCGACCACGACGATCGGCGCGATCACCGACGCCGCGCCCCCGTTCAGCAGCCACGACAGCCCGGCGCCCAGGGCCAGCCCGATGACCGCCAGACCCAGCGCGCGGCGACGCTCGGTGGGCGACGGCGGCTCGGTGTCGGAACCCTGCGGCACGAACGCCCACAGCAGGCCGTACGCGACGATGCCGACCCCGAGCGCTGCGAGCACCGCGAACGCGACCCGGACTTTCATCACGTCCACGCCGAGATGGTCGGCGAGACCACCGGCCACGCCGCCCACGACGCGGCCGGCGACGCGGCGTTCGAGTCGGGGGACGGGCACGGGAAGGTTGGCTACCGGTTGCACATATTCGATACTGGCACGCGCTCGGCACCCCGGCATCGGGGACCGACCCTGATCCCGGAGGCTGCTGCGGGGCTCGAAGATCAGGGTTCGCCCCTGATGTGCGGGCGCCGCGCGAGCGACAGGATGAGTCCATGAACTCGCGCAGCTTCCCCGAGCAGCTTTCGGACATGTGGCGCACCCGTCCGGTGCGTCTGCCCGATCAGGGCCACGTCGCCGGCGTGTGCGCCGGCATCGGAGTTCGGTACGGCGTCGATCCGGTACTGATCCGGGTCGCGTTCGTGGTCTCCACCATCTTCGGTGGCGCGGGCATCGTCCTGTACCTGGCGTGCTGGGTCCTGCTCAATCGCTACGGCGATCCCGTCTCCCCCGTCGAGTCTCTCGTCGGGCGGGGCCACAGCGCCGACTCGAACACCAAGGTGATCGTCCTGCTGGTGGCACTTGCGGTGGCCGCGAGTGCGCTCGGCCCGGTGGGCGCCGGCCTGGGCGGTTCCGGATTCCTCAGCTTGATGCTGATGCTCGGGGGTCTGTGGTTGCTCTACCTGCGCAAGCCGGAACCTCCGGTCCTGCCGCCCCCGCCGGGATCGGTGGCCTTCCAGCAGAATCCGTTCCCGGACTTCTCGGTCCCGCAGGCGCCGTATGCCCCGTCCCAGTTCACACAGGCCCCGTTCGCGCAGCAACCGTTCGCCGCAGAGGCGGCTCCCACTCCCGGACCGGCACCGGCGGACCCGAACTTCTGGATCAAGAAGGACGCCTCGACGTCCGAGACGACCGGCAGCGCGAACGAGTCGGCACCGCCCGCCGATCCCGCACAGCCCGCCCCGGATCCGTTCGGCGCGACGGCAACGCCTCCGTCCTGGGATCCGCTCGGCGTCGCCCCGTTCGCGTGGGATCTTCCCGAACCGGCACCGATCCGGACACCCGTGCCGGATCGGAAGCAGCCGCGGTCGCGGTTGACGACGACGATCCTGGGTCTGGCGGTGCTGGCCGCCGCCGCGGCCGCAGCGGTCGCCGCCGCTACCGGCATGGAATGGTTGACGCCGGCCCGGATCGGGGCGATCGCTCTCGCCGTCATCGGGCTGGGACTGCTGCTCGGCGCGTTCCTGCACCGCGGCCACGGCCTGCTGGTGGTGACCGGTCCGCTCATCGGATTCGTGGTGCTCGCGTCGCTGGTCGGCCCGATCGACACCTCGCGGTGGGGTCCGCAACAGTACGCCCCCCGCACGGCCGCCGAGCTGCAGCCGGAGTACGCGGTCCAGATGGGCGAGCTCGAGCTCGATCTGCGCAATCTCACGCTCACCGAGGACCGCACCGTCGCGGTGGAGACCCGGTTCGGCAACTCCCGGATCCTCCTGCCGCCGAACCTGGACGTCGACATCACGTGCACCGAACGCGCGTCCTCGCCGTGCCCCACGCAGGGCTTCGACGCCGGCGCCGACGGCCGCAAGGGACCTGTCCTGACCCTCGACATCGATACCGCTTTCGGAAACTCGGAGGTGCACCGTGGCTGACTTCGACACCGACTACACCGGATCCGGCTCCGACGACACCGAGGCGACCTGCTCGCGTCGGCGGGGCCCGTCGATCCTGCTGCTCCTGGCCGCGATCGCCGCTCTGGCGGTCAGCGGGTGGGCACTGATCGGCCCGTTCTCCCTGGACCCGATCGCGAACGTCGAGTTCCGCTGGGTGTTCGTGGCCGTCGCCGTGGCGGTGGGCGCGGCCCTCCTGTTCGCCCCCGGCAAACGGTCCCGCCGGAAGAACTGAACACACCGCGCCGACGAAAAGCACTGTGCCCCTCGGGTTTAGACCCGAGGGGCACAGTCGCTGCTACGGGAGGATCACTCCCACTCGATCGTTCCCGGCGGCTTGCTGGTCACGTCGAGGACGACGCGGTTGACCTCGGCGACCTCGTTGGTGATGCGGGTGGAGATGCGCTCGAGCGTCTCGTACGGCAGGCGGGTCCAGTCCGCGGTCATCGCGTCCTCGCTCGAGACCGGACGCAACACGATCGGATGACCGTAGGTGCGTCCGTCGCCCTGCACACCGACGCTGCGCACGTCGGCGAGGAGCACGACCGGGCACTGCCAGATCTGACCGTCGAGACCCGCGGCCGTGAGCTCTTCGCGCGCAATGGAATCCGCGTGACGCAGGATTTCGAGGCGTTCCTGGGTGACCTCACCGATGATGCGGATGCCCAGGCCCGGGCCGGGGAACGGCTGGCGTCCGACGATCTCCTCGGGCAGACCCAGTTCGCGGCCGACCGCGCGGACCTCGTCCTTGAACAGCAGGCGCAGCGGCTCGACGAGCTCGAACTGCAGGTCCTCCGGCAGACCGCCGACGTTGTGGTGGCTCTTGATGTTCGCGGTGCCGGCGCCGCCACCGGATTCGACGACGTCCGGGTACAACGTGCCCTGCACGAGGAAGTCGATGGTCTCGCCGTGGGCGGCGCTCTCACCGAGCACCTCGGAGACCGCACCCTCGAAGCTGCGGATGAACTCGCGGCCGATGATCTTACGCTTGGTTTCCGGGTCGGACACTCCGGCCAGTTCGCGCAGGAACGTCTCGGAGGCGTCGACCGTCACCAGCCGGGCGCCGGTCGCCGCGACGAAGTCCTTCTCGACCTGCTCGCGCTCACCGGCGCGCATCAGGCCGTGATCGACGAACACGCAGGTGAGGCGGTCACCGATCGCGCGCTGCACGAGCGCGGCGGCGACAGCGGAATCGACACCGCCGGACAGACCGCAGATGGCCTTGCCGTCGCCGACCTGCTCGCGGACCTGCGCGATGAGCGACTCGGCGATGTTCGCGGCCGTCCACGCGCCGGGGATGCCGGCGATCTCGTGCAGGAAGCGGCTGAGCACCTGCTGGCCGTGCGGCGAGTGCAGAACCTCCGGGTGGTACTGGACGCCGGCGAGCCGGCGGGCCCGGTCCTCGAAGGCCGCGACCGGTGCGCCCGCGCTGGACGCGGTGACCTCGAAGCCCTCGGGTGCGGCGGTCACGCCGTCGCCGTGGCTCATCCACACGGGCTGCGTCGCGGGCAGACCTTCGTGCAGGACGCCGCCGCTCACCGACATCTCGGTGCGGCCGTACTCACGGCTGCCGGTGTGTGCGACCGTGCCGCCGAGGGCCTGGGCCATCGCCTGGAAGCCGTAGCAGATACCGAAGACCGGCACGCCCAGGTCGAACAGCTTCGGGTCGAGCTGGGGAGCGCCCTCCTCGTACACGCTGGACGGGCCGCCGGACAGCACGACCGCGAGCGGCTCCTTGGCCGCGATCTCCTCGACGGTCGCCGTGTGCGGCACGACCTCCGAGTACACCTTCGCTTCCCGGACGCGGCGAGCGATCAGCTGCGCGTACTGGGCTCCGAAGTCGATGACGAGGACCGGCTTGGACTGCTGGGTTTGCGACACCCGAACAGTCTAAGCGGCGGTCCACGTCACACGAACGCCGGTCAGGCCACGCCGGCATCCGAACCGCTGCGGATCTCGACGATCGGCAGCGACAGCGCGCCGGGAGCACCCGCCGGCACCACCGGGTTCTTCGGGGCGATCGGGTTCAGCCGACGGTAGGGCTCGCCCTGCGCGGGACGCACGTCGTCCTCGCCCTTGTTCGGCCACAGCGCCGCGGACCGCTCGGCCTGCGCCGCGATCGTCAGCGACGGGTTCACGCCGAGGTTCGCGGAGACGGCCGCCCCGTCGACGACGCTGAGCGTCGGGTAGCCGTAGACGCGGTGGTAGGGGTCGATGACGCCGTGGTCGCGGTCGCTGCCGATGACCGCGCCGCCCAGGAAGTGCGCGGTGAGCGGGATGTTGAAGATCTCACCCCAGGTGCCGCCGGCGATGCCGTCGATCTTCTCGGCGATGCGTCGGGTGGCCTCGTTGCCCGCGGGAATCCAGGTGGGATTCGGCTCGCCGTGGCCCTGCTTGCTGGTGACCTTGCGGCGGCCGAAGAGGCCCTTCTTGGTGTAGGTCGTGATGGAGTTGTCGAGGTTCTGCATGACCAGCGCGATGATGGTCCGCTCGCTCCAGTCCTTGACCGACAGCATCCGCGCCATCTGCACCGGGTTCTTCGCGACCTGGAGGAGGAACTTCACCCACCGCGGGGTGCGGCCGCCACCGTCGGTCATGAGGGTCTGCAGCAGACCCATCGCGTTCGAGCCCTTGCCGTAGCGGACCGGTTCGATGTGGGTGTCGGCGGTCGGGTGGAAGGACGAGGTGATCGCGACACCGCGGGTCAAGTCCATGTTCGGGTCGACCTTCAACTTCCCGGCGCCGACGATCGACTCGGAATTGGTGCGGGTCAGTTCGCCGAGCCGGTCCGACAGTTTCGGCAGCGCGCCGGTGTCCTTGAGATGGTGCAGCAGGTGTTGGGTGCCCCAGGTGCCGGCGGCGAGCACGACGTGCCCGGCGGTGTAGGTGCGCCGGTTCTTGCGTCGCCACGCTCCCGTGCGTTCGGTGACGACCTCCCAGCTGCCGTCCGGGGTTTCCCGCAGGTCGGTGACCGTGGTCATCGGGACGATCTCGGCGCCGGCCTTCTCGGCGAGGCCCAGGTAGTTCTTCACGAGGGTGTTCTTCGCGCCGTGCCGGCAGCCGGTCATGCACTCGCCGCATTCGATGCAGCCGGTGCGGTCGGGTCCGACGCCACCGAAGTAGGGGTCGGCGACGGTGCGGCCGGGGTCGCCGAAGTAGACGCCGACCGGCGTCTGGATGAACGTGTCGCCGACGCCCATGTCCTCGGCGACGGACTTGATCACCTCGTCGGCGGGTGTCATGTGCGGGTTCGTGACGACGCCGAGGATCCGGCGGGCCTGGTCGTAGTAGGGCGAGAGTTCGTCGTGCCAGTCGGTGATGTGCGCCCACTGCCTGTCCTCGAAGAACGAGGCGGGTGGCTTGTAGAGGGTGTTCGCGTAGTTGAGGGATCCGCCGCCCACGCCGGCGCCGGCGAGGATGAGGCAGTCGCGCAGCAGGTGCACGCGCTGGATGCCGAAACACCCGAACTTCGGGGCCCACAGGAAACGCTTGAGGTCCCAGCTGGTCTCGGCGAAGTCCGCGTCCGCGTACCGCCGGCCCGCTTCGAGAACACCGACCCGGTAGCCCTTCTCCACGAGCCGCAGCGCCGTGACGCTGCCACCGAAGCCCGAGCCGACGATGAGGACGTCGTAGTCCGTCGCGCGCTGCCTACCCATCGGAGTACCTCCACCCGAGAAACTGGTTGTTACTCGCCAGTATGCACCCCGGGTCTGTGACAGCTGCCACAAGGATTACCTAACTGTTACCGCGCGTAGCGGAAACCGCAGGTCGGCGGCCGCGCTGCCCGGTGGACCACAGCAGTTCCCGTGAACGACGACGGCCGGACGTCGAGTCGGCCCGTGACACACGAACCGATCCGACATCCGGCCACCGGAAGCGGAGAAACTTGTCAGGCGCGAACCGACAGACCCACCTTCTGGAATTCCTTGAGGTCCGAGTAACCGGACTTCGCCATCGCCCGGCGCAGCCCGCCGACGAGGTTCAGCGAACCGTACGGATCGTCCGACGGCCCGCCCAGCACCCGGTCCAGGCCGGGACGCTCGTCGTCGACCTCGACCTGCAACACGGACCCACGCGGCATGGACGGGTGCGCCGCGACGGACGGCCAGTACCAGCCGCGACCGGGCGCCTCTGCGGACACCGCCAGCGGCGCCCCGAGCACGGCCGCGTCGGCACCGCACGCGATGGCCTTCGCCAGGTCACCAGCGGTCTCGATGTCACCGTCCGCGATGACGTGCACGTAGCGGCCACCGGTTTCGTCCAGGTAGTCGCGACGGGCCGCGGCGGCGTCCGCGATCGCGGTGGCCATCGGGATCCCGATGCCGAGAGCGCTGCTGGTCGTCGTGGCACCGGCCGTCGAGCCGTAGCCGACGATGACACCGGCCGCGCCGGTACGCATCAGGTGCAGAGCCGTGCGGTGATCGCTCACACCGCCGGCCACGACCGGCACGTCCAGCTCGGAGATGAACGTCTTGAGGTTGAGCGGCTCGTCCTCGCCGTGCGCGACGTGCTCGGCGGAGATGATCGTGCCCTGGATGACCAACAGGTCGATGCCCGCCTTGATCAGGTCGGGGGTCAGCGCACGCGCATTCTGGGGGCTGACCCGCACCGCCGTCGTCACGCCCGCGTCCCGCACCTCGCCGACCGCCGCGGCGAGCAGCTCGGGGCGCAGCGGAGCCGCGTGGAGCTTCTGCAGGTAGGCCACAGCGGCGCTGGGATCCGGGTTCGTCTCGGCGAGCTCGACGAGCTTGGTGATCTCCGACTCGACGTCCTCGTGCCGGCCCCACAGACCTTCACCGTTGATGACGCCCAGACCGCCGGCCTTGCCGAGCTCGACGGCGAACTTCGGCGAGACCAGCGCGTCGGTGGGATGCGCGAGCACCGGGATGTCGAATCGGTAGGCATCGATCTGCCAGGCCGTCGACACCTCCTTGGAAGACCGCGTCCGGCGGGACGGCACGATGTCGATGTCGTCCAGCTCGTAGGTGCGCCGGGCGGTGCGGCCCATGCCGATTTCAACGAGGTCGCGCACGCGCGCCCCTTTCTCGTGTGAGGCCGGTTCTCCCCTCGCGGACGAGACGGGAGAACCGACCGGCGTGATTCGAACGTGCGGCTACCGGGCCGCGTAGTTCGGTGCCTCCGCGGTGATCGTGATGTCGTGCGGGTGGCTCTCCTTGAGCCCTGCAGCGGTGATCTGCACGAACTGCGCCGACTGCAGCTGCTCGATCGTGGCCGCCCCGGTGTATCCCATCGCCGCCCGCAAGCCGCCGATGAGCTGGTGGGTGACCTGCTGCAGCGGGCCACGGAACGGGACCCGGCCCTCGATACCCTCGGGGACCAGCTTGTCCTCGGAGAGGACGTCGTCCTGGAAGTACCGGTCCTTCGAATACGACTTGGCCTCGCCACGCGACTGCATCGCGCCCAGCGAACCCATTCCGCGGTAGCTCTTGAACTGCTTGCCGTTGACGAGGATCAGCTCACCGGGGGACTCGGCCGTGCCGGCGAGCAGCGAACCGAGCATCGCCGTCGACGCACCGGCCGCGAGGGCCTTCGCGACGTCGCCGGAGAACTGCAGGCCACCGTCGGCAATCACGGGGATGCCGTGCGGTGCTGCCGCGGCGGTGGCCTCGAGGATCGCGGTGATCTGGGGTGCGCCGACACCGGCGATGACACGGGTGGTGCAGATCGAGCCGGGTCCGACACCGACCTTGACCGCGTCGACGCCCGCCTCGATGAGGGCAGCCGCACCGGCGCGGGTCGCGACGTTGCCGCCGATGATCTGGACGCGGTCGCCGACCTCCGCCTTGAGCTTGGAGATCATCGACAGCACGCCGGCCGAGTGACCGTGGGCACTGTCGACGACGAGAACGTCGACGCCGGCGTCCGTCAGCAGCATCGCGCGGGTCCACGAGTCGTCGCCGACACCGACGGCCGCGCCGACCAGCAGGCGGCCGTCGCGGTCCTTGGTGGCGTTCGGGTGCTGCTCGGTCTTGACGAAGTCCTTGACGGTGATGAGACCGGTGAGCTTGCCCTGTCCGTCGACGATCGGGAGCTTCTCGATCTTGTGACGGCGCAGCAGCCCCAGCGCGGCCTCGGCACTGACACCTTCGCGTGCGGTGACGAGCGGTGCCTTGGTCATGACCTCGGCGACCGGCCGGTTCTGGTCGACCTCGAACCGCATGTCGCGGTTGGTGATGATGCCGACGAGCAGGCCGTCGTCGTCGGTGACCGGCAGACCCGAGATCCGGAAGCGGGCGCACATGGCGTCCACCTCGGCGAGGGTGTCGGTCGGCTTGCAGGTGACCGGATCGGTGACCATGCCGGCCTCGGAACGCTTGACGGTCTCGACCTGCGCGGCCTGGACCTCTGCGGACATGTTGCGGTGCAGCACACCCATCCCGCCGGCACGGGCCATGGCGATCGCCATGCGCGACTCTGTGACGGTGTCCATCGCGGAACTGACCAGCGGGATGCGCAGGCGGATCTCGCGCGTCAACTGGCTCGACGTGTCCACCTGGCTCGGGACGACATCGGACGCCGCGGGGAGCAGCAGCACGTCGTCGAAGGTCAGGCCCAGCATCGCGACCTTGTTCGGGTCGTCGCCGCCGGTGTGCACGTGCCCTCCGGTACTACTCATGCGGTTCGGACCCTCCATGCCAGTCGATACGGTGCGGGTCCGGACGATTTCCGGCCCGACAGGTTTCTGAGCGTGAAACGACGCTGTCGCGGACGACGGAGCGGCGACGAGGCGCCGGCGTCGTGAGCAGCAATGCCGTGACCAACAATGTCGTGAGCGGTACGAATATTCCCCGGGCGGTCCGAGGCAGCCGGTACGCTCACCTCCCCATCGTATCGTTTGCCGCAATCCGCACTGCCGCAGCCCGCACCCTTGCCCGGGGCCGGTGGCCCCGGTCCACGAGGACCACAGGGCCCTGTTCGTCGGCGTGTCCACCGCTACGGCTGGCGCAGACCCCACCGCACTGCGTACCGTGGGTGTCGTGCGTGATCAGTTACCTCCGGGTCTTCCACCGGACCCCTTCGCCGGAGATCCCGACGACCCGTCGGCCGCGTTGGACGCGATCGAGCCGGGTCAGCCGCTGGACCCCTCGGAGCGGTTGGCGGTCGAAGAGGACCTTGCGGACCTCGCCGTCTACGAGGCACTGCTGGCCCCGCGTGGGGTCCGCGGTCTCGTCGTCTGCTGTGAGGACTGCCACCAGGACCACTACCACGACTGGGACATGCTGCGCGCGAACCTGCTGCAGCTCCTCGTGGACGGGACGGTCCGGCCGCACGAGCCCGCATACGATCCCTCGCCCGAGGCGTACGTGACGTGGGACTACTGCCGCGGGTATGCGGATGCGTCGATGAACGAGGCGCTTCCCGCGGACCCGTACGGCTTCGATTCCTGAGCACGTCACCCGAACACGACGAAACGCGGCGCCGGCACACCCGAGAGTGTGCCGGCGCCGCGTTTCACGTCGAGGTGACCGTCAGGGCACTTCCGTGGTCTCTTCCGAGCGCGTACCCGGTGTACCCACCGGCGCGCTGATCGACTGCTGCTCGAGAGACGTCGTCGATGCCGAGGCCGACGCTGTCGTGGTGGGCGGATTCGTGGTGGACGGCGTCTGCGGCTGCGTGCTCGGCTGGGTGCTCGGCGGCGGCTGCGTCTGCGGCTGCGTGGTCGTCGGGCGAGTGCTCGGCTCGACCGTCGGCACCGGCGGCTGCGTCGTCGGCTGGTTCAGGATCGTCGGATCGGGCGACGAGGACGGGGATGGGGACGGTTGCGTCGCGGCGTCCGAGGGGGTGCCCGACGGGGTTCCCTCCCCTGTCGTGCCGGGTGTCTGCGGAGGCACCGCGGCGTCGGACTGCGGGACCGTCGCCGGTGGCACCGGCGCGGGGACCGGGGCCGGGGCCGGTGCCGGCAGACCCGGCAGCGGGACCGGCACGAGCTTGCTCAGTTCGTCCGACAGTCGCTGCAGCCAGTCGCCCAGTTCGTCCCGTTGACCGGCGTCGACGACATCGCTGGATCGGACCTGCGCCGATTCGAGCAGTTGCTTGGCGACCTCGGTGTCGCCGGCGGCGAGCGCACGCTCGGCCTGCTCGAGACTCGACGTCGTATCGATCCGCGCGACGGTGCTCTGCGCCTGCTCGCTGAAAACGACTTCCTTGACGCCCCAGAGCGGGTCACCCGGTTCGGCGCCGTAGGACACGGCCGCCGCACCGCCGACAGCTATCGCGACGAGGGCAGCGGCTCCGGCGATGGGACGCAGCAGGCGAAGCTGGGTGCGGGAGCGCGCTCGACCGGCCGTCTCGGCATCGCGGGCATCGATTTCACGATGGACCGCGGCGACGATCTCGTCGAGATCGGGGCCGGCCGGTAACGGCTCGGAGAGGATCTCCGCGCGCCATCCCGCCAGCAGCGTGGCAAGTTCGTACTCTTCGGCCGATTCCGTCGTTACCGGACCGTCACCGGAGATCGCGTCGATGAGGGCATCATCACGACGCACTGCCGCGATGTCCACCGGGGTGCCGTCGTCGGCGAGATCAGCGTGGAAGTCGTCGTCACCGCGCTTCCTACCCATTCCTCTCACCTGCTCTCGTCACTTCCTTCTTGAGTCGGGCGATGGCTCGGTGTTGAGCCACTCGAACGGCCCCCGCCGTACTTCCAACTGCGGCTGCCGTCTCCTCCGCCGACAACCCCACCACCAACCGCATGATCAGGATCTCGCGTTGCTTCTCCGGGAGCGTTCCGAGCAGGTCTTTCATCTGCCGGCTCATCTCCGCGTTGAGCGCATGTTCTTCCGGGCTGTCTTCCAGCGACATCACTTCGGGAACGTCAGCGACCGGGTCCGACCGATTACGGGCGGTACTCCGATGCGCGTCGGCGACCTTGTGCGCTGCGATCCCGTAGACGAACGCCATGAAGGGCCGTCCTTGGTCCTGGTATCGCGGCAGCGCCGTCATCACAGCCAGGCATACCTCCTGCGCCACGTCGTCCGCGGAGTGCTGGCCGCGCTCCGCAGACCCGACCCTTGCCCGGCAGTACCGCACGACCAGGGGTCGGATGCTTGCGAGAACCTGGGCGAGGGCAGCCCGATCGCCTTGCGAAGCCGCAGCGACTGCCGAGTCCAACTCCTCACCCATAACAGTCATCGATTGCGTATGTCCTGGTGTTACAAGTGGCACGTCCCCGCCCGGGAGTGCTTCCACTGACGGTGGAACGCCACCAGCCTAACGACATGCCCGGACAACTCCGATTCGCCCTGGCAGAACTAGTTTCGGATCGTTGCGAACCGCCCGCCGCGACAGGTCACGACCTGGGCACATTCGTCCCGCACGTGATCTGCGCCGGGCACGGCACCGATTCCGTGTGCCAGCATCGCCGCCGCCCAGCGCAGCGGCACCAGGCCGTGTTCCGCGCAACGCTCGGACACGTCGGCGGCGAGCACACGCGCCGGCCCGAGGTCGGGGTCGCCGGTCGCCGACGCCGCGCGCAGCAGATCGGATTTCACCCGGTGCCGCACGGACGGGCTCCGGTCGGCCAGGGCGGAGGCCTGCGCGGCGTGCTGCTTCGCGGTCGCGAAATCGCCGGAGGCCAGCGCGGTTTCCGCCGTCACCCAGTGCAGCCTGATCCGCTGCCTCCAGAAGGTCCCGGCAGCGGCGTCGTCCCCGGCGGCCCCCAGCAGGTCCGCGCACTGTGCGAGCAGCCGCCGCGACAGGTCGAGGCGGCCGCACCCGAGCGCGTCGGCGGCCAGGCCGGTCAGGGCATCGCACTGCGCTTCGACGATGCGGGTCGTGTCCTCCGGAAGCCGCGGAACGGCCGCGCGGGCCAGCGCGAACGCGCGACCGTCGTGCGTCGCGGCCTGCCGGTGCCATCCGAGCTGACGTAACAGCGAGGCCTCGGTGCTCGCCGCGAGGGACGCCAGGGGGCCTTCCGTGACCTCGCGCTGCAGTCGCGCCAGTTCCGCCCGGGCACCGCTGTAGAAGCCCTGGCCGCCCAGAGCGACCGCGCGGAGCCATCGCCGGTAAGGATCGGTCGCGGCAGGCAGCGGACTCGTGCCCGGCCTGTCCCCGAACGCCGCAGCCGTCAGGACCGCATCCTCGGCGGAGAGTGCGTCCTCGGCAGGGACAGCGGACGGGCGCGCAGATGCAACGGTCGCGGACACGCCGAAATCATTGCATCATCGTCGCGACCGGACATCCCCGGTCCCCTACCGGCGAGAAACAAGCACCGGGAGCGCAAATATATCGACTGCGAATTCCGGTCTTCGTGCGCCATTCGCGGGCCGTTTACAGTCCGTTAATTTCAAACAGGGTGCATGTACGCTGCGGGACTCGGGATTTCATGGAAGATGCGGCCGAAGCGGCGGCCGGAAGAACGGGACGCCCTAAAAAACCGCAGGTGAACGGCGCATCGGAGGAATTGCCGGGGTCATCCAGGACATCGCAGCAGGCCAGAGCCGAACGACAGCCAATCATGAATCGACCCCGAAGTAAACATTTCGCAGGTTAATTCTCGCTATGAGCGATATGTAATTTCCCACGTCACGAAAGTATTGACGTGATTTGCACCGCGCTTTTACGGTGGCCGTGTTCGAAAGAATGCTCGGCCGGGACGCGGTTCCCGGCCACGGTCCGCTCGCACCAACGCGAGCATGCTGCAAAGGAGTGCCACCATGCCTGCACCACATCACCTGCCCGGACCCAACGCGGACATCTGGGATTGGCAGATGCACGGCCTGTGTCGCGGCGTGGACTCCTCGATGTTCTTCCACCCGGACGGTGAGCGCGGACGCGCTCGCGCCCAGCGGGAGAGCCGCGCCAAGGAGATGTGCCGAGCCTGCCCGGTGATCGCCCAGTGCCGGGAGCATGCTCTCAACGTCGCCGAGCCATACGGCATCTGGGGAGGAATGTCCGAGACCGAGCGCGAGATGTACGCGCGACACAGGCGCCGCAAGATCGCTGTTTGACTGTTTCGAGCCAGACGACGAAGCCCCGCCCGGGAGTCCCGGGCGGGGCTTCGTGTCTGTCGCGTGACCTGCGGTCGGTGGCCCTAGTGGGCGTGACCGTGACCGTGGCCGGCGTCGGCAGCTTCCTCGGGCTTGTCGACGACCGCGCTCTCGGTGGTGAGCACCATGCGGGCGACGGACGAGGCGTTGACAACCGCCGAACGCGTCACCTTGACCGGGTCGACGACACCGTCGGCGAGCAGGTCGCCGTAGGTGAGCGTCGCGGCGTTGAACCCGTGACCCTTCGGGCTCTCGGCGACCTTGGAGATCACGACGGAGCCGTCGAGCCCCGCATTGGCCGCGATCCAGAACAGCGGAGCCGACAGCGCCGTCCGCAGAACCGCGACACCGGTGGCCTCGTCACCCGACAGAGACGCCTCGAGCTCGGCGAGCTCGAGCGACGCCTGCACCAGTGCCGAACCACCACCGGGGACGATGCCCTCCTCGACGGCGGCCTTGGCGGCGTTCACCGCGTCCTCGACCCGGAACTTGCGCTCCTTGAGGTCGGTCTCGGTGGCCGCGCCGACCTTGATGACGGCAACGCCGCCGGCGAGCTTGGCCAGGCGCTCTTCGAGCTTCTCCCGATCCCAGTCGGAGTCCGTGGCCTCGATTTCACGGCGCAGCTGGGCGGCGCGCTCCTCGATGGCCTCGGGGGTGCCGGCACCGTCGACGATCGTGGTGTTGTCCTTGCTCACCACGACACGGCGGGCGGAACCGAGCAGCTCGAGCCCGGCTTCCTTGAGGGTCAGGCCGAGATCGGAATTGATGACGGTGCCCGCGGTGACGACGGCGAGGTCCTCCAGGAACGCCTTGCGGCGGTCGCCGAAGTACGGCGCCTTGACGGCAACGGCCTTGAGGGTCTTGCGGATCGCGTTGACGACCAGCGTCGACAGTGCCTCGCCCTCGATGTCCTCGGCGATGATCAGGACCGGCTTGCCGGACTCGGCGATCTTCTCGAGCAGCGGCAGGAAGTCCGGCAGCGAGCTGATCTTCTCGCGGTAGAGCAGCACCAGCGCGTCCTCGAGGACGGCCTGCTGAGCGTCGACGTCGGTGACGAAGTACGGCGACAGGTAGCCCTTGTCGAACTGAACGCCCTCGGTGACGACCAGTTCGGTGTGCAGCGTCGAGGATTCCTCGACCGTGACGACACCGTTCTCGCCGACGGTGCTGAGGGCCTCGCCGACCAGCGCACCGATCTCCTCGTCGCGGGACGAAACCGTCGCGACCTGCGCAATGGCCTCCTTGCCCTGCACCGGGGTCGCGAGCGCGAGCAGCGCCTCCGTGACCTTGTCGGCGCCCTTCGCGATACCCGCGCCGAGCGCGATCGGGTTGGCACCCGCGGCGACGTTCCTCAGGCCGGCCTTGACCAGGGCCTGGGCGAGGACGGTCGCGGTGGTGGTGCCGTCACCGGCGACGTCGTTGGTCTTCGTGGCGACGCTCTTGACGAGCTGGGCACCGAGGTTCTCGAACGGATCCTCCAGCTCGATCTCGCGGGCGATGCTCACACCGTCGTTGGTGACGGTCGGACCGCCGAACGCCTTGGCGAGCACGACGTGCCGCCCGCGCGGGCCGAGCGTGACCTTGACGGCGTCGGCGAGGCGGTCGACGCCACGCTCGAGCGCGCGCCGCGCGGTCTCGTTGAACTCGATTTGCTTGGACATGTTCTCCGACTACTCCTGTCGAATTTCTCCGGAACGGACTCCGCCCCGGGTCCGTTGAGGAACTCCGGGGCGGAATGCACGCGGCTTACTTGGCGACGACGGCCAGCACGTCGCGAGCCGACAGGATCAGGTACTCCTGGCCTGCGTACTTGATCTCGGTTCCGCCGTACTTGCTGTAGATGACGACGTCGCCTTCCTTGACATCCAGGGGGATGCGCTTGTCGCCATCCTCGTCCCAGCGGCCGGGGCCGACGGCGACGACGGTGCCCTCCTGGGGCTTCTCCTTCGCCGTGTCCGGAATGACGAGGCCGGAGGCAGTCGTCGTCTCGGCCTCGTTGGCCTGGACGAGGATCTTGTCCTCGAGCGGCTTGATGTTCACGCTCGCCACGATGAGCCCTCCACTTTCAGGGGTACTTGGGTCCGGAAACTTGTGCTCCCGGACTCGGATTCGTTCAGTCACCACAGACTCCGCGCGAGGTCCCGTCGTCGCGGGTGCCGGGCCGACGCTCGGTGTCACTAGCACTCTATACATGCGAGTGCCAGCACTCAAGGCTTCCGGGCGCTTACTCGTACTCGGCGCGTCGTACCGTCCTTCTGTTACGTTCGGATAACAGAGACACGAAGCGTGACCATACGGTGACCGATCGAGGTGCACACGAGCTCCTTGGCCTCCGGTCACGCTCGGAAGGTAAACAATGCGCACGTCGCTGGGGATCTCCACCGGAGCATCCGGGGTGGGTTCCGCGCTGGTGATCGACGCGCCGCAAGGCCGGACCACCGAATACCGCGAACTCACAGCCGACACGCACGATCATCGCGACCTCGGTGACCTCGTCTTCGACGCGGTCACGCTGATGACGACGCAGATCGCCGACATCCCGGCGCCCGAAGTCGTCACGGTCGCCTACCGCACCACCGCACAGGCCGACTCCGTCCGCGCCGCCGCGAACCGGGAGGGCCGCCTCGTCCGGTTGATCCCGGAGACGACCGCGGTCGTCACCTACCTGCACACCACCGGACTCGCCGACTCCGACGGCGCGATCGCGATCGCCGACGTGGGCGCGTCCGGGATGAGTGTGTCGATCGTCGACCGGGCCGACGGCACGATCCTGCACACCGACCGCATCGACGCGGTCGGCGGCGAGACGATCACCGGACGGCTCTTCGACCACGTCCACCGATCCACGGACGGTGTCCGCACCCGCATGCCGGTCGACAACGAACTGCTTTCCGCGCGCTGCTTGGGTGCCCTCGAAGCCCTCACCGCCGGCGATACCGCCCACATCGAGATCGGCGAGGCCGGACCGGGCGTGTCCGTCACGGTCACCCGCACCGAACTCGACGAGCTGATCGCGGATCTGGTCGGTGAGGCCGCGGAGTTCACCGCCCGGACCTGCGCCGCGGCCCCGGCCACCCCGCAGGCGCTCGTGCTCGTCGGCGGCGCATCGTCCCTTCCGGCGCTGGCCGCAGCGGTCACCGCCGCGTTCGACGGTCCCGCGGTCACCGTCGACGAACCCGCGACCGTTCCGGCACACGGCGCCGCGTACCTGGACGATCACCCCCACCTCGACCGCTACCCGCTCGCCGGGAGCACCGAGTCCGGTGCGTCCCGCTCCTCCGGCCGCACCGCCGGGGTGCTCGTCGGCGCGCTGGTCGCCGGGGCACTCGTCGCCGGTTACGCGACCGATCAGATCGCCGAGCCGGCGACCACCGACCGGCCCGTCTCCCCCGCCGGATCCAGCGACTCGGTCCCGCCGATCACCTCCGACACGGTCGAGCCCGACGCGACCGCCCCGACCGAGACACGCATCCCGTCCTACGATCCGGTTCCCACCCGGCTCCCCTCGGGCGGGGTCACCACCGACAACGACGAGGACCGGACGACGATGCCGACCACGACGGTGCCGGAAACCACGACGTCGCTGCTCCCGCCGATATCGCCGACCACGCAGAGCCCCGATGACGACGAGCCTCCGGGCCCGACCACGTCGGGAACCACGCCCCCGCAGCCGACCCCGCCGACCTCCACCCCGCCGGTGACCACGACCCCGCTGCCGCCGACGACGGTGCCCCCGACGGCGGTGCCCGACACCGGATCGACGACGCCGCAACCGAACCCGGAGGAGCCGGTCACGACGGAACCCGGTGCGCCGGGGACGTCTCAGCCGGGTCGGACTCCGATCGGGCCGGACGCGGGTGCTCCGACACTCACGCCCGCAACACCGGAAGCACCGGCACCGGAAGCACCGGCACTACCGCCGGCCGGATCCACCGACGGCGGATGAGACCGGTTCAGACCACCTGGCTCACGGACACCGGCAGGCCGGGATCGGTGGCGGCGGTCAGCAGCGACGGCTGCGCGCCCCCGGCGATGAGGTGCGCACCGAGCGCCGCGATCATCACGCCGTTGTCGGTGCACAACCGCGGCCGCGGCACCCGCAGCGTGATGCCGGCGGCCTCGCACCGTTCCCGCGCGAGCGCACGCAACCGCGAATTCGCGGTCGCGCCGCCACCGAGCACGAGCGTGTCGACACCGACATCCTGAGCCGCGCGCACCGCCTTCATGGTGAGCACGTCGGCGACCGCCTCCTGGAATCCGGCCGCGACATCGGCGACGGGAACCGGCTGCCCGGCGCGTTCCAGCGCTTCGACATGCCGCGCGACCGCGGTCTTCAAACCGGAGAACGAGAAGTCGTGGCGCGCATCGCGCGGCCCGGTCATGCCGCGCGGAAAGACCACAGCGGTCGGATCGCCCTGCTGGGCCAGCTTGTCCAGCACGGGGCCACCGGGATATCCGAGGTCCAGCAGCCGTGCCACCTTGTCGAACGCTTCACCGGCCGCGTCGTCGACGGTGGTGCCGAGCTCGACGATCGGCTTGCCGAGGTCCTCGACATGCAGCAGGTGGGTGTGCCCGCCCGAAACCAGCAGCGCGATGCACGGCGGCATCGGACCGTTCTCGATCGTGTCCACGGCGACGTGCCCGGCCAGGTGGTTGATCGCGTAGAACGGCACATTCCAGGCCGCGGCGTACGCCTTCGCGGCGGCGACCCCCACGAGCAGCGCGCCGGCCAGGCCCGGGCCGATGGTGACACACACGGCATCGGGCTTGTCGATGCCGGCGGCCGCCAGCGCCCGGCGCATCGTCGGGACGATCGCCTCGAGATGCGCGCGGGACGCGATCTCCGGCACCACGCCACCGAAGCGGGCGTGCTCGTCGACGCTCGAAGCCACCTCGTCGGCGAGCAGTTCGAGCGTGCCGTCGCCGACCCACCGGACGATCCCGACACCCGTCTCGTCGCACGAGCTCTCGATGCCCATCACGATCACGGCTTTCGCTCCTCTCGCCGGTCCGGCCGACACATGGTGTACGCGTCGGCGC
This sequence comes from Rhodococcus sp. NPDC003382, assembly GCF_053589135.1. Lineage (NCBI taxonomy): Bacteria > Bacillati > Actinomycetota > Actinomycetes > Mycobacteriales > Nocardiaceae > Rhodococcus > Rhodococcus sp. NPDC003382. The sequence continues at coordinate 72,078 of NZ_JBSFRH010000012.1, read as the reverse complement.
CGCTCGGCTGGTAATAACGCTTCCTGGTGCCCACGATCTCGAAGCCCTCACGCCGGTACAACGCGATCGCCGCGTCGTTGTCGGTCCGCACCTCGAGGAACACCGGGCCGCCCCAGGCGTCGGCGACACGCAGCAACTCGTCGAGCAACGCGCCTCCGATGCCGCGTTGCCGCAGGTCCGGGTCGACACCGATCGTGTGCACCTCCGATTCGGGGTGCACACCGGTACCGAGCCGGGCCAGACCGGCGTAACCGATCAGGCGACCGTCGTCGTCGCGGGCAGCCACGTAGTGGTTGTGCGGGGACGCCAGTTCCGACCGGAACGCGTCGGCACTCCACGGGTCGTCCCCGGGGAACAGGACCTGTTCGAGTTCCGCGCAACGCTCGACGTCGTCCGGGCGCAGCGCATCGATGGACACGGTCATTTCTTCCGGGCCGCCGTCTCCACCGCGTCCGGCCGACGCAGGTACAGCGGCACCAACGGCTGCGGCGCGGTCGCGGCGAGCAGCTCGGGCGCGGCGACCGCGACCAGCCCCGCCGGCGACGGCGTGTGCACCGGCACGGCGGGCAGGTCGAACAGCGGGGTGTGGGCGGGTGATCCCGCGACCCGCTGCGACGGCGCGGCGGTCACCTCGGCGGGTTTGCGCACCTCGGGGCCCTCCACCCGGCGACCGCCCGCGTACCGCGCCCAGTACACCTCGCGGCGGCGGGCGTCGGTGACGACGAGCAGATCGGCGCCGTTCTCATCGGCCGCGAACACGTCCGCGGCGGTGACATCGGCCGCGAACACGTCCGCGGCGGTGACATCGGCCGCGAACACGTCCGCGGCAAGCGCATCGAGGGTGCACACTCCGTATACCGGGATGCCCAGCGCGTCACCGAACGCGGCGGCGGTCGCCATCCCTACGCGCAATCCCGTGAAGGGTCCGGGACCCACACCGACGACGACAGCGTCGAGGTCCGCCGATTCGCATCCCGCTTCGGCGAGGCATTCGAGGATCTGGGGCGTGAGGATCTCGGCGTGCCCCCGCGGATTGTCGGAGACCCGCACCGACAGGGTCTCGAGATTCTGCGGCGTGCCGTCGCCGAGGCGGACCAGCCCCGAGGTCACGGCGGGGGTGGCGGTATCGACGGCGAGAACGAGCACGATTACCCAGGGTACCGCCGGTAACGACGTTATCCGACCCAGCCCCAGGTGGCACGGCGCACATCGGACTCGGGGTCGCGACGCAACCGCACCCGCAGATGCCGGTCGGTCAGCTTCTCCACGAGTCCCTCGCCCCATTCGACGACGACGACCGCGGCGGTCAGGTCGGTGTCGAGATCGAGGGCGTCGAGTTCGTCCAGGGCGTCCGGGCCGTCGCCGAGCCGGTAGGCGTCCACGTGCACAAGCCCTACCGGTTTCCCGCCGGGGCGCTCCCCCGGCCGGTGCTCGCGGGCGATCACGAATGTCGGAGAGGTGACCCGCCCCTGCACCCCGAGACCTGCGGCGATACCCCTGGTCAGCGCAGTCTTTCCGGCGCCGAGGGGCCCGTCGAGCACCACCAGGTCGCCCGCCTGCAGGTCCGCGGCGAGCCGGCGGCCCAGCGCTTCGGTGTCCTCGACGGTCGGCAGCTCGGCGTACTGCTCGCCGGCGTGATCGGACACGGCGTGGTCGGACACAGCATCATCCTTCACGTGTTCAGACACCGACGGCCCGCCGGTTGCGCGCGTCGTATGCGAAGGCCCGCTGCACCAGCCGGTCCAAGGCCTTGCACACGACCTCCGGGAACTCGAGCTGGACGAGGTGCCCTGCGCCCCGCACCCGCTTGAGCTCGCAGTCCGGCAGACTCGCGGCGAGTTCCTCGGAGCCGGAGAACGGGATCACCATGTCGGCATCACCGCACAGCACCAGGACCGGCACCCTGCCGACGGTCGGCAGGGCGGCGGATTCGTCGTGCAGTTCCAGGGTGCGGAGGAAGTTGACGATGGTCAGCACCGACGTCTCGTTGAGCATGCGGTCGGAGAATTCCACCAGCCGCGGGCTCACGACCGTGCCGTACGAAGCGGCCCGCAGGATCGGCGAGACGATCGCCTTCGCGGTGCCGCGGGTGTACTGCACGAACCCGGGGGCGGTGCGGGCGGCATAACGGAACCCGTCGATCACCGGGTTCTCCAGGTTGCGGCCCAGCCCGGTCTTGCTCAGGCCGGCCGCGGTGGTCGAGAGCAGCCCGACACCCACGATCCGGGAGTCGAACAGGTCGGGGCGCTGCGCGGCGAGCGCGATGGCGGTCATGCCACCCATCGAATGCCCGACGACCACGACGGGCCCGCCCGGGGTGGTCTCGTCGATGACGCGGCCGAGGTCGCGACCGAGTTGCGCGATCGTGCAGGACTTCGCTCCGGCGGCACCGGATTCGCCGTGCCCGCGCTGGTCGTAGAACACCATCCGGACGTCGCGGCCCCACCGTTCGGTGAGGTAACGCTGCTGCAGGTGCCAGGACTGCATGCGAAGGCAGTATCCGTGGACGAACACGACGGTCAGCGGGGCACGCGGGGATCCGAATTCGCGCACGGCGAGTTCGACCCCGTCCTCGGTGGTGACGATGCGCTTGGGCGCGGCCAGCATCGCGTCGAAGTCCTCGTCGGCGTAGATCTCGGGGGCGGGCATGCCCGCGGATCGCACCGCGTACAGGCCGGCCGCGGAGGCGAGGGTGGCCAGACTCGCGGCGAAAAGCCCCATCCTGCCCATCATGCTCATTCCGACCCGCCTCCTTCACCACCGATGTAGGTCCGTACGGTGCGTCCGCCGACGCCGGTCACGACCTCGTAGTTGATCGTGTCCAGCAGGTCCGCCCAGTCCTGGGCGTTGGGCTCTCCGTGGCGTCCGTCACCGAAGAACAACGCATGATCGCCTTCGCTTACTCCACCGCCGTCCGAGCCCAGATCCACCACGATCTGGTCCATGCACACGCGGCCGACCTGCGGCCGGAGCCTGCCACCGAGGAACACCTCGAAGCGGCCGCTGAGATTCCTCCGGATTCCGTCCGCGTAGCCCATGGGCAACACCGCCACGGTGGTGTCCACCGGCGCGATCCATTGATGCCCGTAGGACACCCCGGATCCTGCTGTCACCTTCTTCACGAGCGCCACCCTCGTCCGCAGCGTCATCACGGGCCGGAACCCGTAGTCACCGACCTCGGGAATCGGAGACAACCCGTACATCGCGATTCCGGGCCGAATCATGTCGAATCGCAGGTCGGGGCGGGTGACGGCGGCGGCGGAGTTCGACAGGTGCACCACTTCCGGGGCGGTGCCCTGCCGACGCAGATCGGCGACGGCCTCGATCAGCCGGTCCCGCTGCGCGTCGATCTCCGGGTGGTTGAGCTCGTCGGCGTGTGCGAGATGGGAGAACGCACCCCGGAACCGCACCGCGCCTTCCGCCTGCACGCGACCGAGGTCGCGCAGGAAGTCCTGCCATTCGTCGCGGGCGACGCCACCACGGTTGAGTCCGGTGTCGATCTTGACGGTGACCGTCGCGGTGATGCCGGTCTCGCGGGCGGCGGCGGCGACGGAGGCGAGATGACGGGGCGAGGACACACCGATCTCGACGCCGGCGGCGATCGCGGGCGCGAAATCGGCGTCGACGGTGTGCAGCCACGCCAGGATGGGCGCGTCGATGCCCGCCGCGCGCAGCTCCAGAGCTTCGGCGAGGGTCGTGACACCGAGTTCCCGCGCGCCGGCGGCGAGCGCCGCCTTCCCGACCTGCACAGCGCCGTGGTTGTAGGCGTCGGCCTTGACCACGGCCATCACCGCGGCGTTCCCCGCGTATTCGCGCAGCAGGCGAACGTTGTCCGCGACCGCATCCAGGTCGATCACCGCCTCGGCCTGGGGCTGGGCGTGTCGGTGCTGTTCCTGGGTGCGTGCTGCGGTGGTCATGATCTTCGATCCTGCCACTGCCCGATTCGCGCGCCGCGCGCTGGTGGTGGCGTTCCGATCACAATTCGGACATATATGACCACCACGCCGGTCCGGCGTCAATACCGGCGCAGCGTGCGCACCGCGGCCCTGACCTGCGACAGGATCGCGCTCGCGGACACCGGGGCGGCGCCCACTCCGTCACGGGCGGCGAGGTTCGCGGCGAGCGAGTGCGCCCGGGCACCGGCCGCAGCGGCGAGATCCGGTGCCATACCCGCCGACATGAGTGCCCCGATCAGACCGGACAGCACGTCGCCTGCGCCCGCGGTGGACGCCCACGAACCACCCGCGTCGTTGACGAACACGTGCCCGTCCGGACGGGCGATCAGCGTGGCCCGGCCCTTGAGGAGCACGTGGACCTGCCAGTCCGCGGCGAGCGCTCGCACAGCGGCCACCCGGTCCGGCTCCGGCCTCGACCCGGTCAGCCGGGCGAACTCCCCCGCGTGCGGGGTGAGCAGGGTCGGAGCCGGGCGGTCGCGCACCACGGAGGGGTCCCGCGCGATCAGTGTCAGTCCGTCCGCGTCGACGAGCACGGGCAGGTCGGTGGCCAGCACGTCCCGCAGGGTGCGCGCGGCCGTCTCGTCGGTGCCGGCGCCCGGACCGACGACCCAGGCCTGCGCGCGGCCGGCCGCGGCGAACGACGGTGCCGCCACGACCTCGGGATACCGGGCGAGGACCGCATCCGCTGCGGTCCCGGCGTACCGGACCATGCCGGAGGTCGCCGCGACCGCGGCGCCGGTGCACAGCACACCGGCACCCGGATAGGTGGCGCTGCCTGCGACGATGCCGACGACGCCCTGGCTGTACTTGTCGTCGTCGGGCCCCGGCACCGGCCAGATCGCGCCGATCTCGGAGGGTTCGGCGGCGACCAGGTCCGACACCGGCAGGTCCAGGCCGATGTCGACGAATTCGACGCGGCCGCACCGCGCCGTGGCGAGCGAGTGCACCGGTTTGAGGGCCCCGAACGCGACGGTGACCGCGGCGGTGACGGCCGGGCCGTCGACGGCGCCGGTGTCCGGGTCGACACCACTGGGGGTGTCGACGGCGACGATCGGGGCGGTGATCGCGTCGACCAGCGTCGCGGCCACCGGACGCAGCGGACCGCGGCCGGAGATGCCGACGATGCCGTCGAGCACCAGATCGGGGTCGCCGAGGGACTCCGGGACCGCCGGGGCCACACGTCCCCCGGCGGTCCGCAACGCGGACAGTCCGCCGGGGTGGGCCCGGTCGGGGGCGAGCAGCAGCGCGGTCACCGCGACGCCGCGGCGGCGCAGGAACGTTCCCGCCCACAGCGCGTCACCACCGTTGTCGCCGGACCCGACGAGCAGGACCACGCGCCGCCCTGCGATCCCGCCGGTGCGGGACCGCAGTTCCGCGGCGGCGACGCGAGCGAGACCGTGTGCGGCCCGGCGCATGAGCGTGCCCTCGGGCAGCGACGCGAGCAGCGGGGCCTCCGCGGCCCGGACCCGGTCACACGGGTGGTAGCTGCGCATCACCCCTCCGATCGGAGCGCGGGTCTATTCGACCGTCACGGACTTGGCCAGGTTGCGGGGCTTGTCCACGTCGTAACCGCGTGCCTGCGCGACCTCGGCGGCGAAGACCTGCAACGGAACCGTCGACAGCAGCGGCTGCAGCAGCGACGGCGACGACGGGATCTCGATGAGATGGTCGGCGAACGGGCGCACGGTTTCGTCGCCCTCCTCGGCGATGACGACGGTGCGGGCACCGCGCGCCTGGATCTCCCGGATATTGCTGAGCAGCTTGCTGTGCAGCACGGCCCGTCCCTTCGGGGACGGCATCACCACGATGACGGGCAGGCCGTCCTCGATGAGCGCGATGGGGCCGTGCTTGAGCTCACCGGCCGCGAAGCCCTCCGCGTGCATGTACGCGAGTTCCTTGAGCTTGAGGGCACCTTCGAGCGCGACGGGATAGCCGACGTGACGGCCCAGGAACAGCACCGCCGGAGACGCCGAAAGTTCCCGGGCGAGCTCACGCACCGGTTCCATCGTGGTGAGCAGCTGCGCGATGCGCGGAGGCATCGCCGCGAGATCCTCGTACTCGCGGGCCACCTCGTCGGGGTACTTGGTGCCGCGGGCCTGCGCCAGCGCCAGGCCGACGAGCAGGTTCGCCGCCATCTGCGCGAGAAACGCCTTCGTCGACGCAACGCCGATCTCCGGGCCGGTGCGGGTGTAGAGCACGGCGTCGGCCTCCCGCGGGATCTGCGCGCCGTTGGTGTTGCACACCGCGAGCACCCGCGCCTTCTGCTCCTTCGCGTGCCGGACGGCTTCGAGGGTGTCGGCGGTCTCACCGGACTGGGAGATCGCCACGACCAGCGTCGATCGGTCGAGCACAGGGTCGCGGTAGCGGAACTCGGACGCCAGCTCCACCTCCACGGGCAGGCGGGTCCAGTGCTCGATGGCGTACTTGGCGACGAGACCGGAATGGTAGGAACTGCCGCACGCGACGACGAACACCTTGTCGATCTCACGCAGTTCCTGATCGGACAGCCGCTGCTCGTCGAGCACGATGCGCCCGTCGACGAAGTGCCCGCGCAGCGTGTCCGCGACCGCTTCGGGCTGCTCCTCGATCTCCTTGAGCATGAAGTAGTCGTGACCGCCCTTCTCGGCGGCGGCGAGATCCCAGTCGATCGTGAACGGCTGCGTCGGCACGTCCGTGTTGCCGTCGAAATCGGTCACCACGTAGGAGTCCTTGGTGATGACGACGACCTGGTCCTGGCCCAGCTCGACGGCGTCGCGGGTGAACTCGATGAACGCCGCGACGTCGGAGGCGATGAACATCTCGCCGTCGCCGACACCGACGACCAGCGGCGTGGATCGCCGGGCCGCGACGATCGTGCCGGGCTGATCGGCGTGCGCGAACACGAGCGTGAAGGCGCCCTCGAGCCGGCGCAGCACGCTGCGGGCGCTCTCGACGAAGTCCCCGGCGGTGGGCCCCTCGGCGTAGGCGCGGGCCACCAGGTGCACGGCGACCTCGGTGTCGGTGTCGGACGCCAGTTCGACGCCCGCGTGCTCGAGTTCGGCGCGCAGCGGCGCGAAGTTCTCGATGATGCCGTTGTGGACGACCGCGACGCAGCCGGTCTTGTCGCGGTGCGGGTGCGCGTTGCGGTCGGTGGGGCGTCCGTGGGTCGCCCAGCGGGTGTGGCCCATGCCGGCCGTGCCCGCGAAGCGGTCCCGGCCGACCTCGTCGAGCTCGGCTTCGAGGTTCGCCAGCCGCCCGGCCTTCCGTTCGACGGCCAATCCGCCGCGACCGTCCAGGATTGCGATGCCCGCCGAGTCGTAACCTCGGTATTCCATACGCCGCAGTGCCTCCACCACGACGTCGAGAGCATTGCGGTGCCCGACATAACCCACGATTCCGCACATGGTTAGCAGGGTACTGGTCGACGACCCGGCGCCGACAACTCGTCGGGAACGCAATGGCCCGGGTCACGGCCGGTGCCGTACCGGGTCGGCGGGTGATCGGCTAACGTTCACGCCGTGGCGGCGAACCCGAAATCCTTGGCTCAGCAGCTTTCCCGGCGCGGACCCCATTCGGTCCTGCGTGGCGACCTGGCGCTGGCGGGTCAGCCAGGCGTCGTATACACCCCCGCCGAAGGATTCGGACTGCCCGCGGTGGCGTTCGGTCACGGCTGGCTGAGCGGGACCGCAAGCTACTCGGGCCTGCTCGAACATCTCGCGTCGTGGGGCATCGTCGCCGCGGCACCGAACACCGAGCGCGGTCCGGTTCCGTCGGCGCTGGGTCTGTCCACCGATCTCATCACCGTGCTCGACATCTGCACGAGCGTCCGGCTGGGCACGGGCCGGATCAGCGTGCACCCCGACCGGGTCGCCTTGGCGGGCCACGGACTGGGCGCGGGCGCGGCGGTGCTGGCCGCGTCCCGTCGTGACGTGGCGGCGGTGGCGGCACTGTTCCCGGCCCCGACCGCCCCGTCCGCCGCGGCGGTCGCGACCCGGGTCGATGCGCCCGGTCTGGTCCTCGTCGGCGCGAAGAGCCTCGGATCGATGAACAGCGACGCGGTCGCGGTCGCGAAGGCATGGGGCGGCGAGGTGCTGTTGCGGTCGGTGCACAAGGCCTCCGACGAGGGCCTCGTCGAGGGCCGCAAACTGCTGTCGTTCCTCGGGCTCGGCGGAGGTGAGCGCCGCACGCAGCAACGCACCCGCGCGCTGCTCACCGGTTTCCTGCTGCATCGCCTGACCGGCGACAAGACCTACGCGTGCTTCTCGGATCCGGAAGCGGAGATTCCGGGGTCCGAAGTGATCGCGGATCCGTCGCTGATCGAATCCGATCCGGTGACTCAGATCAGCCAGCTCTTGGGGCGGTAGTACGGCTCCTCGCTCTCCGGCTCCGGCTCCACCTCTCGGGACCGAGGCGGTGGCGCCGGCAGTTGCCGTGGCCTGCGGACCTCCTCGAGGTCGCCGAGCCGACGACCGGTCGCTCGGCGGTACGCGGCGACGATCCGCTCGATCTCCGCGTTCACAGCGGACCCGCCTCGGGAAGGACCACGCCGCCGTCCGGCACCTGCTCGGCGGATTCCGCGGGACTGCGATCGGCAGCCTCACGATCGGCAGCCTCACGATCGTCCCTGGCCACGGCACCGGCCCGACCCGGCACCCCGGGTCCGGGGACGGTGGTCGCCGCCGGTGATTCTTCTGCGGCCGGGACCGCGCGCAGGACGTCCGCGGGCGTGGCAGGAACCGCTGATGGTGTCGGCTGTTCCGGCGGCGGTACCACCTCGGCGGGCGGGGCGGGGTCCGTCGGCGGAACTGTTGCCGATTGCGGTTCGGGTGCCGGGTCGGGCACGACCACCGCGTGGTCCGGGACTTCGCCCGTAGCTGCCTCGACCATGTCGGTCGCTGCCCCGGCCCTCTCTGTCACTGCCTCGACGACAGCCGTTGCAAGCTCCACGACGGCCCCGGTCAGCTCCCCGACCGCCGTGGCCAGTTCGAGGCCCGATTCGACCAGCGACACCCCGGCCCGCAGCATGTCGGCCGGTGTAGCGCCGGGCGATCCCCAGGCAGGCACGATGTCGCGGGTCTCGTGGGCGTCGCGGGCGTCGGAGGCGCTGCGGCCGGCCGACGACAGGTCCGTGCCGACTCCGGGGAACCGGTGCTCATCGAGATCGTCGAACGCGCGGGCCAGTTCGTCGAACACCGCACCGATCGCGCGGTCGGCGTCGTCGCACAGGCCGCCGAACACGGCGGCCGCGGTCTCGACTCCCGGAACGAACACCTCGTGCAACCAACGGCTGCACCACTGCGCGACCGCCGCGGAATCCCCTTCGGCGAGGCCGGTGGACCAGCGGGCGAGCTGTTCGCCGGTGGGGCCGGTGCCCGCACCCGATGACCCGGCGAGAACCGCGTCGACGTCCGCCGGACCCAGACCACCGATCACCGGGTCGGCGAATGTCGCTGCAGCCCTCGATTTTTCGTCGACGATCGCGCCGATCGCGCTCGCCGCCGCGGCCAGCGTATGCGCGAGGACACCGACCGTGTCGTGCAGCCGTCGTGACCGTTCGAGGTGGGCGGCGAGGGGGTCGGACGCGGAGCACGACGCGCCGCCCTCCCACACCGCCGGCACCGACGCGAGCCGATCGCGTTGCTCGTCGACGCCCGTGCCGAGCACCGACCACACCGTGCGCACGGCGTCGGCGTCGGACGCGAGCCGCGTGACGTCGAGTCCGCGTTGCGCGTCGTATCGGTCCGTCAGATCGGACATCGTGACGGTCGACGCCGCACCGATCCGATGTGCGCGCGGCAGGAACTCGGCGAAGAACCGGAGACCGACGGCACCGGCGTCGAGCAGGTCGTCGATACCGGCGGGACCGCTCACCGCGGGCCTCGCACGTCGGCGTCGATCCCGGTGAGCGCAGTCACCTGCCGATCCAGCTCGTACCCGTAGCCGTCGGCGGTACGACCCAGGAGGTCGGCGACGCCGGTCGCTTCGTCGGACCACGCCTCGAGCACCCGGCGCAGCCGACGGTAGCCCGCGTCCACCGCATCCCCGCGACCGCGATAACCCGGGCCCGCGGCACCCGCATCGAAGCAGAGTCCCCCCAGCGCACGCTGCCACTGCCGCTCGGTGCCGGCCACCGCGCGACCGAGACCAGCCGCGATCGCACGTACCTCCGACACGTCCACCCGCACGCCGTCGGCGTTCGTTCTCCCGTGCCCCACGCGCACCTCCCCCGCGGCACCGCCACCGTGGCAGGGCCGTCGTAGGGATTGGACGCAGGCGCGGGGTCGTCGGTTCCGCTCGGACCGGAGCGACTCAGACTGCGGCGACCGCGTCGGCCAGACGATCGGCGAGGACCCGCGCCACGGTGTCGTCGGCCGCCTCGACCATGACGCGCACGAGCTGTTCGGTACCGGACGGACGCAGCAGCACCCGGCCGGTGTCCCCGAGTTCGTGCTCGGCGGCGGCAACAGCCTCGACGACGGCGGGGTGGCCCGCGACCGCCGTCTTGTCGGAGACGGGCACGTTGATCAGCACCTGAGGCAGGGTCCGCATCACCGACGCGAGGTCGGTGAGGGCCGAGCCCGTGACCGCCATGCGCTCCATCAGACGCAGACCGGTCAGCACCCCGTCACCGGTCGTGCCGTGGGACGGGAAGACGATGTGGCCGGACTGTTCGCCGCCGAGGCTGAACGAGCCGCGCCGCAGTTCCTCGAGGACGTAACGGTCACCGACCCCGGCGGTCACGACCGTGATACCGGCCTCCCGCATCGCCAGGTGCAGACCGAGGTTGCTCATTACCGTCGCGACCAGCGTGTTCTCGTGCAGTTCCCCGCTGTCGCGCATCGCCAGCGCGAGGATCGCCATGATCGCGTCACCGTCGACGATCGACCCGGCGGCGTCGACGGCCAGGCAGCGGTCGGCGTCCCCGTCGTGCGCGAGCCCGAGGTCGGCGCCGTGCTCGACGACGGCCTTCTGCAACGCGTCGAGGTGCGTGGATCCGCAGTTGTCGTTGATGTTGAGGCCGTCCGGTTCCGCACCGATCGCGATGACCGTCGCACCGGCGGCGGCGTAGGCGGCAGGAGCGACCCGGGAGGCCGCGCCGTGGGCGCAGTCGACGACGACCTTCAGGCCCGCGAGCGGGGCCGTGGTCGCGCCGGCCAGATGCTCGAGGTAGCGGGCGGTCGCGTCGGTGGCGACGCGGACCCGTCCGATGCCGGCACCGGTGGGCCGCTCGGGCGTCTGCTCGCCGTGCAGCAGCGCCTCGATACGGTCCTCGACGGCGTCTTCGAGTTTGTGGCCGCCGGCCGCGAAGATCTTGATGCCGTTGTCCGGCATGGGATTGTGCGACGCGGAGATCATCACCCCGAGGTCGGCGGCGTAGGCGTCCGTCAGGTAGGCGACCGCGGGAGTCGGCAGCACCCCGACCGACAGCACGTCGACACCGGCGGCGGTCAGGCCCGCGGTCACGGCCGCGTCCAGCATCTCGCCGCTCGCGCGGGGGTCCCGGCCCACGACCGCGACCGGTCTGCGCCCGTCGGTACCGGCCGCGAGCACCGCGGCCGCGGCACCTGCGATCCGGACGGCGAGTTCCACCGTCAACTTCGCGTTCGCAAGACCGCGAACACCGTCGGTACCGAACAACCGCCCCATGGACAACCTCTCGTGTCGTAGATCCGGCGAGCCCCCGCCGGGAGAACCGCCCGAGCGAACAGGGCGGGAATGCACAAGAGCAGGCGTCCGGTAGGAGTTCTCTACCGGCGCCTGCTCTCGTGGTCGAACAGGTGCCGAGGCCGACCACGGGGTCAGCGTCGGCAACACATCAGCGCTTGGAGTACTGAGGTGCCTTGCGGGCCTTCTTCAGGCCGTACTTCTTGCGCTCGGTGGCGCGGGCGTCACGCGTGAGGAAGCCGGCGCGCTTGAGAGCCGGACGATCCTCGGGCGAGACCTCGATCAGCGCACGCGCGATGGCGAGACGCAGCGCGCCGGCCTGGCCGGACGGGCCGCCGCCGGTGAGGCGCGCGTGGATGTCGAACGACTCGGTGCGCTCGACGGTGACCAGCGGGGACTTCACGAGCTGCTGGTGCACCTTGTTCGGGAAGTAGTCCTCGATGGTGCGGCCGTTGAGCACGAAGTTGCCGGAGCCGGGCACGAGGCGGACGCGGACGACGGCCTCCTTGCGGCGGCCGACGGTCTGGACCGGACGGTCGAGCACGATCGGGGCGGGCGCAGCGGCGACCTCGTCGACCGCGTACTCCTCGACCACGTTCTCGACCGAGTCGTCGCCGTACTCTTCGTTCACGTTCTGCTCAGTCACTGGGCCACCTGCTTGATCTCGAACGGAACCGGCTGCTGCGCGGCGTGCGGGTGGTTCGGGCCCGCGTAGACCTTCAGCTTCTTCGCGATGGCGCGGCCGAGCTTGTTCTTCGGGAGCATGCCGGTGACGGCCTTCTCCACGAGGCGGTCGGGGTTCTTGTCGAGAACCTCGCCCACCGAACGCGCGCGGAGACCACCCGGGTGGCCCGAGTGGTGGTAGAGGAACTTGTCGGTCCGCTTGTTGCCGGAGATGGCAACCTTGTCGGCGTTGATGATGACGACGAAGTCACCGCCGTCGACATGCGGAGCAAAAGTGGGCTTGTGCTTGCCGCGGAGCAGGTTCGCCGCCTGCACCGCGAGGCGGCCGAGCACCACGTCAGTGGCGTCGATGACGTGCCACTGGCGGGTCACGTCGCCGGCCTTCGGTGTGTACGTAGACACAGATCTTCCTCGTCTATCGTTTCGCTGCTGGCCCGCGCATCGCCGATGATCACCCTCGGCGGCCAGTTGAGACCCGAGAAGCGACGTCCACCGGGCACGAGGCCACGGCAGCGCACGACACGCCAAACGGACACGATACCGGTCCGGCCACGGGGCGGTCAAAACAGCCCGTCGGGCAGACGCACGGAACCGCGACGCCCCGGCGGCCTCTCCACCACCGGGACGTCGCAGCCCACACGGATGTGTCACACGGCCAGCGGCATCACCTCGAACCCCACTGGCGGGTGAGCCCGTCTTCGAGATCGACCATGTTCCGGTTGCCGGTCGCGACCGACGCGCCGATCTGCCCGAAAATGAAGTTCAGCTCGAAGGCAGCGGTGTTCCACTTGGTCTGCGACTTGTAGTACTCCTCCTGGGCGGTGCCGTCCCAGGTCTGCACGAACCGCTCGGCCGTCGTGCCGACGGTGTCGAGCTCGTCGTTCATCGCGCCCTGCAGCGCGGTGAGGTCCTTGTACACCTGATGGACACCCGCGAATTCCTGCCTGATCTGTTTGACCACGGTCCTGTTCTCCCTGCCTCAGTTGATCCGAACTGCCCTGTCGATCCGAACTCTGCGCGCGGTGGCGATCAGGTGTAGCTGCCCTTGAGGGTGCTGCCGACGTCGGCGATCGCGCGTGCCTGCTCCTCGACCGCCTGCTCGTACGAGTGCCCGTTGGTCCGAATACCGGCGGCGATCTCCTCGAGCGCATCGTTCATGTTCCGGGAAGCCTTGTCCCAGTCCGCCATCACGATCCCGAACATCTCCTGCGAGTCGCCGCCCCACACGTCGCCGGACCGCCCGACGATCGTCTTGAGCTGGGCGAGAATGTCGCCGAGCACCTCGCGCGAGTTGTCGATCTGCTGGGCCGCGCCCAGCATCTCCGCGACATCGGCGACAACCTGCTGACCGCCCGTCCCACCGTCCTGCACATCGGACATTTCCGTTTCCCCTCCTCGTTCTCCGCACCGGGACCGGACCCGGTTCCCCTGCGGTCCGGGCCGGATTGCGCCCTACACCTGGTTGGACGTCACCTGTGTCCGATCGGTTCCCCTCGAACCGAAAACTCGTCGGGCCGGATGTTCCGGCGCTACTCGACCGCGAGTGTGTGGACGGCCTGCTCGCATTCCTTGCCGATCCCGGCCCACTCCCCCACCAGGAACTGGCAGCCCACCGCGACCTGCCATCCACGGTCGACGACCACGAACCAGCGCACCGTCGAGAACTCTTCGGGCACTTCGGTGTAGGCGATGACCGACCGGTCCCCGAAGGTGGTGTCGGCGTCGAGGTCGCGGATGATCCCGCCGCGTTCGGCAGCCCGGCGTTCGAGCACGGCAGCGACCGCGGCCTCGTCCATGCCGTCCCGGAGTCGGCTGTGCACCACCACGATCCGCCGGTCCTCACCGCCGCCGGGAACGAGTTCGCTGCGTCCGCCACCGGTGCGTGCACCGCCGGTGTCGCCGGTGTCGCCGATGTCCCGGAGCCGCCACTGCTCGGGTAACTCGATGCGCACCGGACCCAGTTCGAATCGGGTCGACGGCGCGCGCGTCGACGGCACCGCCGCGGTCGGCACCGCACTCCCGGCCTCCTCCGCGACCGCGTCGGTCTCCGGTGGAGCGATCGTTCCCGCGTCGCGCCCGAGGAGCACCCCACAGGCCACAGCGACGGTCGCGACGACGGCGGCGAGAACCCACCACCCTCGCGCCGGCGGACGCGGTGGCGGTTCCGCCGCGCGCACATCGGCCAGCCACTGCGCCGTCGTCGGGACGGTGCACACCGGGACCGTCGCGGCGGGCGGGGCCGTGAGAGCGGCGAGCATCTCCGACGCGGCGACCGGCACGACCCGGATGCCGCGGCCGAGCCGCTCGCGGATCTGCTCGCACAGCGCTGCGCCGGATGGTTCACCCGGAACACCCGCGACGATCAGGACGTCCGGATCGACGGGACCGGCGACGGAGCCGATCAGTTCCTCGAAGCGCGCGAAACCGTGCGCGGTGTCCAGATCCGTGGCGCCGAGGTGGCTGTCCACCGCGGTGCGGTCGACGGGCGGCGTCATGTCCGACGCCGGGGCCGCTCCGAGCAGCGACGCGGTGATCTCGCCGTCCGCCACCTCGACGACGACACAGCGTTCCACCGCCGACGCGGTCACCGCCTGCCGCGCCGCGACCGCCGCCGCGGTGAGGACGGCGTTGCGGGCGACGTTTCGCGCTGCGGTGTGGGCGATCTCGCGGCGCCGTTCGCTCCATCGAGTCGGATACACCATCGTGACGGTGCCGGCGTCCGGGGGCGCGGAGACCGCGGCCGCCGCGTACTGCACCAGCCCGGTCAGTGCGCCGGTCAGGTCGGGGCCGTCCTCGGTGCCGGGCCGGTCCCCGATCCGGGCGACGACGTCGAGGTGGGTCTCGGACGGGCGGCGCGCGGCCGCTTCCGCGAACACGAATCCGTCGCCGATGTCCGCGGCGAGCGCGGGACAGTCGAGCGTGACGTCCGCCCACCGCGCGAAGACCCCGCCGGGCGCCAGGAGCAGGCCGAGCGTGTCGGGGTGGCTCACTGTTCGGGAACCCACGCGACCTGGACGAGCGATTCGCCGCTGCGCTGCACCATGATGCCCCGTCCCGGCGGCATCCGGCTCGGCCGGATCGCGCCGAGAAGTGCTCCTTCGTCGCGGTTTCCGCTCATGATCAGACCCGCCGACGACAGCTCGCGCAGCCGTCCGATCACCGGTTCGAACAGCGCACGTCCCGCGCCGCCGGAGCGGCGGGCGATCACGAGGTGCAGACCGATGTCCTTCCCGTGCGGCAGGTACTCGACCAGCGGCGCCAGCGGATTCTGGCCCGAGGTGGCGACCATGTCGTAGTCGTCGACGACGACGAAGACCTCCGGCCCCGTCCACCACGATCGGTCCCGCAGCTGCTGCTGGGTGGTGTCCGGGCCGGGCAGCCGCTTCTCGAACACCGCGGCCAGGTCCCGGGCCATCGCGGCGAGCACCGCCGCGGACGGCGCGTATCCCCCGAGATGATCGCCTTCGACGACACCGAGCATGGTGCGCCGGTAGTCGCCGACGACGATGCGGGCCTGGGCGCCGGTGTTCGATTCCATGAGGCCCCGGCAGATCCCCCGCAGCAGCGCGGTCTTGCCGCAGCCGGAGTCCCCGAACACCAGCAGGTGGGGGTTCTCCGCGAAGTCGAGCCACACCGGCGCGAGCTCCGCCTCGTCGATTCCGATCGGGATCCGCAGCCGCTCCGCCGTCGGCGCGTGTGCCGACGCGGGGGTGCCGGCCGGAAGTGCGGCGAGCAGCGCCCGGTGTTCGACGAGTTCCGGCAGCATCCGCACCGGCGGTGCCGGACGACCCGGCGTCGCCGCCGAGATCGCGTCCACAGCGGCGGCCACCGCCGCCCCGAGGTCGTCCGCATCGGAACCGCCGTCGACGCGGGGCAGCGCCGAGAGCACGTGCAGTCCCTCGCGGTCGATGCCGCGTCCGGGCCGGTTCGCCGGGACGGTCTCCGCCTTCTTCCGGCCGAATTCCGAATCCGCCGGATCGCCGAGGCGCAGTTCGAGGCGGGTACCGAGGTGGTCGCGCATCGCGGGCCGCACATCCCCCCAGCGTGGAGCGGAGACCACGACATGGATCCCGTAGGACAGGCCCTGCGCCGCGAGGATGCCGATCGGATGCTCGAGGGCTTCGAAATCGTTCCGGATGCTGGGCCACCCGTCGATGACGAGGAAGACGTCGCCGAAGGGGTCGGCGGACGTGTCCACGAGCCGGTCGCCGCGCAGCCGGCGCAGCTGTGCCATCGACTCGATCCCCCATTCGGCGAAGATCCGTTCGCGGCGCCGCAGCAAGCCGGTCATCTCCGCGACAGTGCGGCGCACCCGGTCGGCGTCGAGCCGGCCCGCGACCGAGCCGACGTGCGGCAGTCCCGCCAGCCCGGCGAGTGTGCCGCCACCGAAGTCCAGGCAGTAGAACTGGACCTGTTCGGCGGTGTGGGTCATCGCCATCGACATGATCAGGGTGCGCAGCATCGTCGATTTCCCGGAGCGGGGGCCACCGACCACCACGGCGTTGCCCGCCGCGCCCGCCAGGTCGACGACGAGCGGGTCCCGGCGCTGATCGAAGGGCCGGTCCACGATGCCGATCGGGGTGCGCAGGGTGGCGTGCCGCAGCGTCTCACCGGTCAGCAGCGACCGCGGCACGATCCGGTCGAGACTCGGTGACTCGTCGAGCGGCGGCAGCCACACCTCGTGCGCGGGCAGGCCGCGGCCGTGGACCCGGTCGACGAGAACGTCGAGCACCGTGCGGCCGTCCGGCACCGGGTCCGGGACGGTCGCGTCGGGGACCGGCATCGGCGGGGGCAGCTCGGTGGGCACCTCCCGCGCCGTGAACAGCCGGGGCCGGGCCGCATCGGGTCCGCGGGTGCCCGGGTTCCGGTGCGCGGCGCGGCCGGGTTCGTAGGGGCCGGAGACGTAGGCTGCGGCGAACCGCACGATCTCCGCGGAATCGCACTTGAGATAACCGGCGCCCGGCGACGACGGCAGGTGGTAGGCGTCCGGCACACCGAGCACACTGCGGGATTCGTTCGCCGAGAACGTCTTCAGTCCGATCCGGTAGGACAGATGACTGTCGAGACCGCGCAACCTACCCTCGTCGAGGCGCTGGCTGGCGAGCAGCAGGTGCATGTGCAGCGACCGGCCGAGCCGGCCGATGGCGGCGAACAGATCAGCGAAATCCGGTTGCTGGGTGAGCAATTCGGAGAACTCGTCGACGACGATGAACAGCGCGGGAAGCGGCGCCAGCGGCGCTCCCGACGCCCGCGCCCGCTCGTAGTCCCCCACGTTCGCGAAATTGCCTGCAGCGCGGAGCAATTCCTGCCTGCGATTCATCTCGCCCTCGAGGGCGTCCTTCATCCGGTCCACCATCGCCAGTTCGTCGGCGAGGTTGGTGATGACGGCGGCCACGTGCGGTGCCCGGTCCAGACCGAGGAACGTGGCGCCGCCCTTGAAGTCGACGAGCACGAGGTTCAACGCGTCGGGTGCGTGCGTCGCGATCAGGCCCAGCACGAGTGTTCGCAGAAACTCCGATTTTCCGGAGCCCGTGGCCCCGATGCACAATCCGTGCGGCCCCATGCCGTTCTCCGCGGCTTCCTTCAGATCCAGTTCGACCGGGGCGCCGTCGACACCCACACCGATGGGGACCCGCAGCCGGTCCCGGCCCCGCCGCGGCACCCAGGCCCGGGCGGGGTCGAACTGCGCCGGATCGCCGAGACCGAGCAGGTCCTGCCAGGTCGACGGCCGTTCGTCGCCACCTCCGTTGTCACCGGCCGTCATCGCGGAGATCCGGTAGGGAGCCAGACGCCGGGCCATGGTCTGTGCCTGCGCGACGCTCAGTCCGTCCGCCCGCGCGAACGTCTCCACCGTGCTGCCCGCCCGGGCACCCAGATTCCCGCCGTCCGATTCCGTGCCGTCCGACTCGCTGCCGTCGATGACCAATTGAAGCCCCCGGGTCGCGGCGAGCCGAGGCACGAACCGGCACAGATCGAGCACCACGACCGAATCGATCCCGCCGTCGCCGAAGACACCGGAACCGGACCCGTGGACGCCGCCGTCGACCACGACGACGATCTGCGGCACGCCCTCCACCGCGGGGGCGTTGCGCGCGAAACGGCCGCGCATCGCCAGCTGCGGTCCGAAGACCGTCTCGAGCTCGAGCATCGAACCGAACACGGTCCGCGCGCTTCCCGCTCCGTCGCGCATCTCCGGATGCTGGGCGTGGGGAAGCCATTTCACCCATTCCCACTCCGCCGCGGTGTCGGGGCCGCACACCACCGCGACCTGCAGCACATCCGGTCCGTGAAAGGTGCACAGCTGCACCAGCATCGCCCGGGTGAGCCGCCGCGCGGCATCCCGGTCACCGTCGATCGCGACCACGGGGAAACCCCGCAACGACACCGCGGTCGGCAACGCGGCCACCACCGAATGGGTGCGCACGAACCGGCGCAACGACACGGCCGCAATCGGTTCGAGGTCCTCGACCGGACCGGTCTCGGGCGGGATCAGCCGTGTCGCGAGTCGTTGACCGCCGAGGCCGACGCGCACATGGCAGTAGTCCGCATCCGTCACCCGCCGTTCCCACATGCGCACCGTTCCGGCGAGGGTCCAGGCCAGTGCCGGGTCCGGGTGTGACCACTCGAGTGCCCGGCGCTGCCGGTCACCGGTGTCGGTCACGTCCCGGCGCAACTGATCGAGGTACCGCAGATAGTCCTTGCGATCCTCGTTCGCCTCCGCGCTGCGCGCCCCACCCCCACGACCGCCGCCGGCGAGCATCCCGAGCATCGACACCATCATCATGACGGGGAAGATCAGCGACATCGGGTTGCGGGCCATCCCGGAGGTGAACATCAACGCGACCATGCCGATCATCGCGGCGACCATCACCAGCGGCAGCAACTTCATCAGCAGGTTACCCGGGGTCGCGCGTGGAATCTCCGGTGGCGCTTGCAGACTCACCTCACCGCCCGGGATGCGCGGTGCCTCCCGACGGGCCCTGCGCACGAACCGCACCGTACTCACGGCAAACTCCCCCCGACCGCCTTCGTCCCCCACGGCCGCCCCCGCGCCCGCCGTCCCACGGTCGACGAAGGGTAACGCATCCCGCCCCGCGCCCGGCGTCCGTCCCTCGGATGTCGTATCGTCTGCGGCGGGTTCGGTCCGTCCGCAGGGGAAATTCGACGCGCCGGACCGGAACACTCGATGCGACTGGGGGGACACATCGTTGACGGCTACGCACATCGACCCGACGCGCGCGGGCGCCGAACCGAGCCGGGGCATCGGCGCTCCGGACCTGTGCCGGATCACCGTGCTGACCCGGCACAGCCAGGTCGATCTGGCCCTGCCGCTGGGTGTACCCGTCGCGCTGCTCGTACCCGGGATCGTGGATCTGGTTGCGGCACACCGCACCGACAACGATTTCGACTCCACCCCCGATCAGGTGGAGCCCGACCGGTGGACCCTCGCGCGGCTGGGCCGGGCGCCGCTGTCCGGTGCGCTCGCACTCGAGGAACACGGCATCCGGGACGGTGAACTGCTCGTGCTCGAGAACGCCGCCGCGCCCGCGCCGCCACCGCTGTTCGACGACGTCATGTATCACGTCGCGGTCGCCGACCGAGATCGCCTGCGCCGCTGGTCGGCGCCGGCCGCGCAGTCGGTCGCCGCGGTCGTCGCGGTCCTCGCCGTCGTCGTGGGTTCGGCGGCGCTGCTGCAGACCCCGGCCGGGACCGAGCGCGCGATCGCCGGCGCCGCGACGGCGATCGCAACCGTGCTGCTCGTCGCCGCGGCCGCCGTCCTGCACCGCGTCTACCGCGACCGTGCCGTCGCGCTGCTGCTTTCGGTGTGTGCGATCCCGGCCGCGTTCGCGACCGGGTTGCTCCTCGTACCCGGGGACTACGACCTCCCGCATCTGCTGCTCGGTGCGGTCCTCACCGGGACGGTCGCCGTGGTGGTCCTGCGCCTCGCCGCGGTCGGGACGGCGACGTTCACCGCGGTCGCGACGGTCGCGGCGGTGACCGCGATCGCGTCGACCGTCGCGGTGTACGTTCAGGTTCCGGTGGCCTCGGTCGGGGCCGGTCTCGTCCTGGCCGGGTTGCTCGCCGGGACGCTCGCGCCGCGGATCGCGATCATGCTCGCGCGGCTGCCGCTGCCACCGGTGCCGGCACCCGGGACGTCCCTCGATCCGGTGGTCGCGGACCCCGACGACACGAACCCGGCACCGACGTTCGACGAACTCGAAGCCGGTGCCGCCCTGGCCCGGTCCTATCTCACCGGCCTCGTGTATGCCGTCGTCGTCCTGACCGTCGCGGGTGCGTGGTGCGCGGCGATTCCCCGGGCAGGTGACGGAATCGAGTGGCCGGGTGTCGCACTCGCGGCCGCCTCGGGAATCGCGCTGATGTTCCGCGGTCGCACCCACGCCGGGGCGGAGACGGCCGCGCCGCTGGTGCTCGGCGGCGGCCTCGTCCTGCTCGGGCTGCTCGCCGGTGCAGCGATCACCGATGCCGCGCCGCCCATCGTGCTGTTCTCGGCGGCGAGCGTGCTGCTCGTCGGGGCCCTGGTCTTCGGGGTCGTCGCCCCTCGACGCACCTTCACACCGGTGCAGCGCCGGTTCGCCGAGATCACCGAGTACGCCGTCGTGGCGACGATCGTCCCGCTGGCCTGCTGGGTTCTCGGGCTCTACTCCGCCGTGCGCGGCATCTGACGTGCGGGCCCGCACCCTGTCCGTGACCGCCGCGTTCGTCGCCACCGGGATGCTCGCCACGGCCGCTCCCGCGACCTCGGCACCGCCGATCGTCGACGCGGGAGCGCTGCCGCCGGCCGCCGCGCCGGCGCCGCCGGACGAGACCGAACAACGCAACCTGTGCACGCAGGTGCGGGACGCCGCGGACGCTCCGCACCCGCCTGCCGCCCAGCGCATCCTGAACTTCGCGGCGGTCTGGCCCCTCACCCGCGGCGCCGGACAGAAGGTCGCGGTGATCGACACCGGGGTGTCGCGGCATCCGCGACTTCCGAAGCTGTCCCCCCGCGGGGACTACGTCTCCACCGGAGACGGCACCGACGACTGCGATGCGCACGGCACCCTCGTCGCGGGACTCATCGCGGCACAGCCGGTGCCGGGTTCGGGATTCGCCGGGGGCGCACCGGATGTCGAGGTGATCGCGATCCGCCAGTCCAGCCGGAACTTCTCCGACCGCAACCACCGTCCCGACGACGCGACCGCGCGCAACTCCCCCGGCTACGGGGACGTGCGCACGATGGCGGCAGCGGTGCGGACCGCCGCCGACCTGGGCGCGACCGTCATCAACATCTCGGAGGTCGCGTGCGTGGCGGCCGCGGACGGTCTCGACGATCGCGCGCTCGGGGCCGCCGTCCGGTATGCGACCGACGTCCACGACGCGGTGGTGGTCGCGGCGGCCGGCAACACCGGAGACCTGTGCCGCTCATCGAATCCCGGCACTGTCGATCCGCTGGCACCGGACGGCGATCCGTGGTCCGCGATCACCACGATCGCGTCGCCCGCCTGGTACGACGAGTACGTGCTCACCGTCGGATCGGTCGAGGAGGACGGCTCCCCGTCGTCGTACAGCCTGCCGGGGCCGTGGGTCGACGTGGCCGCGCCCGGCAGCGGCGTGGTGTCGTTGCATCCCACCTCCGGTGGGCTCACCGACGCCTACCTGGGACAGGACGGACCGCAGCCGATCGCGGGCACGAGTTTCGCGGCACCGCTGGTCGCGGCAACGGTCGCCCTGGTGCGTGCCCGCCACCCCGACCTCGACGCCCGCGCCGTGGCGGCGCGCATCGAGGCGACCGCGCACGCCCCCGCCGAAGGCTGGAATCCCCGGGTCGGGCACGGCGTGATCGACCCGCTCGCCGCGGTCGCCGACCCCGATCCCATCGCCCGGACCGAGGTCGTGGCATCCGTGCCGGTCGACCCGCCGCGGCCGGTCCCACCGCCGGACCACCGGCCGCGCACTGTCGCAGTGGCGGCGGGCGGCGGTGTGTGCGGGGTGCTCGCGGTCGCGGTGCTCGCATCGATTCCGTTGCGGCGCCGAACCCGCCACCCGTCCTGACCGAACGATCTTTCGTGTCGGCCGGATTCATCCGGCAGGACGCATCGGAGCGGGTCGCGGGTCGGGCGCGACACCGTCGTGGGCGACGAGCGCCTCCGCGCGCCCCAGCGCCGGTCCCGGCGCGAACAGCGACAGGATCTGCCAGGGTGCGCGGGCCGGCGTCTGCGGAAATCCCAGCGCGGCAGCGGACTCGGCGTCGACGATGCCGTAGCGCACTCCGGTGTCCGCGACGTAGAACAGCGAGCCGCGCCGGTCGCCGTCCGGAACGATCGAGGTGCTCTGCACGTAGGCGCCGCGCCCGGGTGGCACGTATGCGGTGTCCGCGTTCGGGCCCGGACCGTCGGCCTGGGCCAGCCCGACCGGCACGGCGTCCTCCGGGATCGGCAGTGCGCGACCCGCGGAGACCGTCAGTTCCGAGCGGCGCTGCTCGCCGGCACCGTCGACGGGGTGCCACGTCAGACAGCCGACGGGCCGGTCGGCCGCGTCGACGATCGACGGGACGGTCCGCGGGAACGTGTCGACCGCCAGTTCGTGCACCGTCGGCGCCTGGTTGGTCGTATCCGGAGGGACGATCGGAATCTCCGCGGCGCCTTGCGAATCCGAGTAGTGGATGATCTGGGCCGTGGCCTCGGACACCTCCTGTACCCCGTCACGCAGCACGACGTAGTAGCGGCGGCCGTCCGGCTCGGCCATCGCGACC
The DNA here is from genome assembly GCF_053589135.1 of Rhodococcus sp. NPDC003382. NCBI lineage: Bacteria > Bacillati > Actinomycetota > Actinomycetes > Mycobacteriales > Nocardiaceae > Rhodococcus > Rhodococcus sp. NPDC003382. The sequence goes on along the minus strand of NZ_JBSFRH010000012.1, from coordinate 49,041 downwards.
ACCGAGCCCACCGTCAGTCCGTCGATGGGATAACCGGGTTCGGTGCCGGCCCCGTCGATGAGGGGTGCGGTCAGTCGTGGCACCTCCGGGATCGCCTCGATCAGTCCGGCCCCGGCCGGGCGCACCATCGTCTCGTCGATGCCGAGCACGCGGGTCAGTGCGCGGTCGTGCAGGTCGATTTCCGCTCGCGTCCCGTCGTAGATCAGGTAGTGCGTTCCTCCGGCGGCGACGAGCAGTGCTTCACCGTCGAGGACGCCGATCCGATCACCGAACTCGGGTGTTCCGACGACGAGAGTGGTTGTCGTCGAACGGTTTCCGGTCTCCACCGTGTCGCACACGGTCCACGGTTCGTCGCCGGAGCGGTGCGTCAGGGCGGACGGGGCCCCGGGGATGCCGACGAGCGGGCCGCGCGGACGCGTCGCGAACTCCTCGTCCGCGACCACCACCGGTTCGGCCGCATTGCCCAGCACGAGGCGCGCGGATGCGAGGTTGAGCACCGGATGGAACGCACCGTCGACGGCGACGAACATCGCCCCGGAGTCGCGGCCGATCACGACGGCGGCGTTGCCGATCTTGTCCTGTGGCCGGAACAGCGCCAGCGCCGCGCACCCGGCGAGAACGAGACAGGCAACGACGGCGCCGACCGCGAGTGCCCGCGCCTGCGAACGCATCGGGTCGCCGATCATCCGCACGTCCCGGCGGACCAGCGCATGCTCCATGCGCCGCACCAGGAATCGGTAACCGCTGACCTGCCACCGTGTGGTGGGTTGCGCTGCCATGCTTCCTCCCCCGTACCGCACGCCCCCTGCCGCCACACAGTACAGTTCGCTCGGGGAATGTCGGGTGGGCCCTGCGGTCCGCCTCGACCGGAGTCGGGGGAACAGCGATGGACCGAGTGGAATCCGCACGGGCACAAGGGACGGGCCTCGTGCGGCTCGTCGTCGCCCAGTGTGTCGCCGCGGCGACGTGGGTGGCCGTGGCGGCGGCCGGTGCACCCGTGGCGATCGCCGCCGCCGTCGCGGTGTGCGTCGCCGCGGTGGTACTCGTGCGCATCCGCGGTCGCGGTGTGCCCGACCTCGCGGTGGTGCTGTGGCTGTACTTCACCGGGCGATACCGGCGGCCGGGGCGACCGGTCGATCACCCCCTCGGATCCGACCGTATCGGACTGATCCGGGACGGAAGCTGCCTGAGCGCGGTACTCGAAGTTCTTCCCCCGCCTGCCGACAGCGCTCGCCTCGACCGCGATCGTGCCGCGCCGGGCCGGGTGCTGCCGCTCGCGGCGATCGCGCGGGGCCTGTCGCACCACGACGTCGCCCTCGACGCGATCGACGTCGTCGCGCACGGTCGGCGCGTCCTCGACACGACGCCGGCCGGCCGGGTCTACGCACAGCTCGTCGGGCCGCTCCCGGCCGCGTCGGTGTGCACGGTACGACTTGCGTTGCGGCTCGACGTGTCCCGGTGCCGCGACGCCGTCACGCGGCGCGGCGGCGGCGCCGAAGGGGCCGCCCGGACGATCACGGTCGCGGCGCAACGACTCGCGCGGATCCTGGGTGAATCCGGTCTGCGCACACGGATTCTCGGTTCTTCCGAGATCGATGCCGCGGTCGCGCGCATCACCCGGGGTGTCGATCCCGCCGAGCTCGAAAGGCACTGGCGGAACGTCCCGTTGCCCGGCGGATTCGACAGCGGCGGAGTCGTCGAGGCGCGCCGGCTCGAACGTGCGACGTTGACCGGGTTCTGGTCCCTTCCGTCGCTGTCGTCCACCGTGACGGTGCGGCTGCGGCCGGGTTCGACACCGGACCGGTTCCGGGCCGGTGCACTCGTGCGAACCACGACACGCTCCGCCGAGCCGCTCGCCGCGCCGGGGTTGCGTCCGGTGCGGGGCCGCGACCGTGCCGCTCTCGTGGCCGCGTTGCCGCTCGCCGTGCCGGGACTCGAGAATCTGACGATGCTGCGCTCCCTGACGACCGCGGATCTCGACGCGCTGACGCTGCCGGTTGCCGGATGCGGCCAGCTCATCGGATCCGACGAGTCCGGGAAGGCGGTCGCCGCGCGGCTGACGGGGGCGGGCGTGCGCTCGGTGCACGTGGCCGGGGAACTGTATCTGGCCCTGCAGATCGTGTTCCGGGCGGTCGCGGTCGGCGCCCGGGTCGTCGTCCACACCGACCGCCCGCACGCGTGGCAGCCGCTGCTCGACGGCGCGGCCGGTCCGGATCGGCTGCGTCTGGCGGGCCGTCATCCGGGCGACGTCGAGTTCGACACGGTCGTCTACGACGGCGTGCGACCGGCGACCGTGCCGCCGCACGTCACCGCACTGCACGTGCACACCCATCCGGATCAGTGGCCGCGCGAGCGTCCCGATCTGACACTCGTGCAGCCGGGTGCCGTGGGCAACCGGGTGGTTCTCACCGCCGGCTCGCAACGCACCGCGTTGACGCTGGTGACCATCGCCGCCGAAACCGCGCACATCGGCCGGCCTCGCACGGCCGAACCCGCGACCGCGCGCTGAGGTCGCCGATCAGGGCGTGTCAGCCCGGATAGGGTTCGGTCTTCCGCCCGGCCCGCACGGTGCGCGCCCACCAGGCGATCTCGTCGAGCATCCGTTCGGCCGCATCGATCGCGGCACCGTCGGAGGTGCTGCCGTCGGCGGCGAACGCGTGCTTGACGCGGTGGAAGCTCACGGATTCGCGGACCGGCACCATGTGCACCTCGATCAGCACCTGACGGAGTTGCTCGACGGCCCGCAGCCCTCCGGACAGCCCGCCGTAGGCGACGAATCCGACCGGCTTGGTGCGCCATTCGTGTTTGACGGTGTCGATCGCGGTCTTGAGCGACGCCGGATAGCCGTGGTTGTACTCGGAGGTGACGATCACGAACGCCTCGGCGGCACCGATCCGGCGGGTGAACGCCTCGGCCCCGGCTCCCCCGGACAGATCCTGCGGCAGCGGGGTGTCGGCGAGATCGAGGATCCCGACGTCGAATTCGGATCGCCGGCGCGCGGTGTCCGCGAACCAGTTCGCGACGACAGGAGCGACACGTCCCGCGCGCACGCTCGCCACGATGATGTCCAGCTTGATCGGCTCGGTCCCGTCCATGGCTGTATCCAACCACCCGGTAGGCCGTGTGCCTTTGTGGCGGCCCCAACCGCCACAACGACACACCGGGGCGAAGCCCCCTAGCAGCACCCCGGAGCGATCGGGCCGCGCACCTCGCGGGTCGCCGCGTTCCGGGCGGCGAGGTCCTCGTCGGCGGGATAGTCCACCCCGACGAGCGACAGGCCGTGCGCCGGCGCGACCGCGACCGACGCCGCGCGTTCGCGTTCGTCGAGCAGACCGGTCATCCATTCGACGGTCCGCCGGCCTTCACCCACCGCGAGGGCCGCGCCGACGAGGCTGCGCACCATCGACCAGCAGAACGCGTCGGCGCTCACGTGCGCGGTGAGGATGTCACCGTCCCGGGTCCACTCGTAGCGCTGCAGTTCGCGGACGGTGGTCGCGCCCTCGCGGCGCTTGCAGAACGCCGCGAAGTCGTGCAGGCCGAGCAGCGACGCCGACGCCCGCTGCATCGCGTCGAGGTCGACGGCCTTCGGCCACGCGACGGTGTCGCGGGCGCGCAGCGGCTCCGCCCCGTACACGGCGGTGGTGACGCGGTACTCGTAGTGCCGCCGGATCGCCGAGAACCGGGCGTCGAAGTGTTCGGGGGCGATCGAGATCGCGGTCACCCGCACGTCCTTGGGCAGGAAGCGGGCGAGGCGCCGCACCCAGCGGGACGGGTCGTCGGGCAGGGCGGAGGTGGGCACGTCGACGTGGGCGACCTGCCCGGAGGCGTGCACGCCGGCGTCGGTGCGCCCGGCGACCGTCAGCAGGACGGGGGTGCGCACGATCGCGGAGAGTTTCTCCTCGATCTCTCCGCACACGGTGCGCAGGCCGGGCTGCCGGGCCCAGCCGGAGAAGTCGGTGCCGTCGTAGGCGATGTCGAGTCGCAGCCGGGTGATGTCCCCGGGCTCGGATGCGGAGAACCCGCCGTCCCCCGAGGGGACGACGGGTTCGTTCGCATCAGCGGATGCCGAAACCAAGTGGACTAGTCCTTCTTGGCCTCGTCGGCGTCGGCGGCCGTCGCGGTGCTGTCCTCGATACCCTCGACGACGGCGTCCGCGTTCTCGACCTCGGCGTCGGTCGCGTCGGCTTCGACAGCCTCGACGACGTTCTCCTCGGCAGCCTGCGAGGCGGCGACGCGGCGAGCGCGATCGGCCTCGGAGGTGACCGTCTTCTCCTTGACGAGCTCGATGATCGCCATCGGAGCGTTGTCGCCCTTGCGGGGGACGGTCTTGATGATGCGGGTGTAGCCGCCGTTGCGGTCCTCGTAGAACGGACCGATCTCCGCGAACAGGGCGTGCACGACGTCCTTGTTGCGGATGACCTTCAGCACCTCACGACGCGAGGCCAGCGTGCCGGTCTTCGCGTGCGTGACGAGCTTCTCCGCGTAGGGACGCAGAGCCTTGGCCTTGGCCTCGGTGGTGGTGATGCGGCCGTGCTCGAAGAGGGCGGTGGCCAGGTTGGCCATGATCGCCTTCTGGTGCGAGGCCGACCCGCCGAAGCGGGCGCCCTTCTTGGGCTTGGGCATGATTTTCTCCTAGTAACGGACCGTGAGCTGCTACAGCTGCTCGGTCTCGGCGTAGTCCTCGTTGCCGTCGGTGTCGCCGAAGGAACCGGCATCGGTGTCGCTCCAGGTACCGGTCGCGGCGTCGTAGCCGGCCACGGTGCTCGGGTCGAACGATGCAGGGCTGTCCTTGAGCGACAGGCCGAGCGAGTGCAGCTTGACCTTGACCTCGTCGATGGACTTCTGACCGAAGTTGCGGATGTCGAGCAGGTCGGACTCCGTGCGTGCCACGAGCTCGCCGACGGTGTGGACACCTTCGCGCTTGAGGCAGTTGTAGGACCGGACCGTCAGGTCCAGATCCTCGATGGGAAGTCCGAAGGAGGCGATGTGGTCGGCCTCGGCGGGCGAGGGACCGATCTCGATGCCTTCTGCTTCGACGTTCAGCTCACGAGCCAGACCGAAGAGCTCCACCAGGGTCTTGCCCGCCGAAGCGAGCGCGTCCCGCGCGGTGATCGAGTTCTTGGTCTCCACGTCGAGAATCAGCCGATCGAAGTCGGTGCGCTGCTCGACGCGGGTCGCCTCCACCTTGTACGTCACCTTGAGCACCGGCGAGTAGATCGAGTCGACCGGGATACGGCCGATCTCGGCGCCGGACGCCTTGTTCTGCACGGCCGGGACGTAGCCGCGACCGCGCTCGACGACGAGCTCGATCTCCAGCTTGCCCTTGTCGTTCAGGGTGGCGATGTGCAGGTCCGGGTTGTGGACGGTGACACCGGCCGGGGGCACGATGTCAGCCGCGGTCACGGTGCCGGGGCCCTGCTTGCGGACGTACATGGTGACCGGCTCGTCCTCGTCCGAGGACACCACGAGGCCCTTGAGATTCAGGATGATGTCGGTGACATCCTCCTTCACACCGGGGACGGTGGTGAACTCGTGGAGCACGCCGTCGATGCGGATGCTGGTGACGGCCGCGCCCGGGATCGAGGACAGCAGGGTGCGACGAAGCGAGTTGCCGAGGGTGTACCCGAAGCCAGGCTCGAGCGGCTCGATGACGAACTTCGAGCGGTTGTCGGCGATGACTTCTTCGGTCAGCGTGGGTCGCTGCGAAATGAGCATGAGTTGCCTCCTTGTGGGCGTCCGCTATATGACGCCCTCGTGGGATGCGGTGTTCTCCCGGCCGTGACCCCGAAGAATCCGGGTCGGAAGAACACCGCAGCGCATGTGCGCCTTACTTCGAGTAGTACTCGACGATCAGCTGTTCCTGCAGCGGGATGTCGATCTGCGCGCGCTCGGGGAGCTGGTGGACCAGCACCCGCAGACGCGAACCGACGACCTGCAGCCAACCCGGAACCGGGCGCTCGCCCAGGGTCTCGCGGGCGACCTGGAACGGCAGCGTGCTCAGCGACTTCTCGCGGACATCGATGATGTCGTACTGGGAGACGCGGTAGCTCGGGATGTCGACCTTCTTGCCGTTCACCAGGAAGTGGCCGTGCGTGACGAGCTGACGTGCCTGGCGACGCGTGCGGGCGAGGCCGGCACGGTAGACGACGTTGTCCAGACGCGACTCGAGGATGGTCAGCAGAACCTCACCGGTCTTACCGGGACGGGAGGCGGCTTCCTCGTAGTAACGGCGGAACTGCTTCTCCATGATGCCGTAGGAGAAGCGGGCCTTCTGCTTCTCCTGCAGCTGGAGCAGGTATTCGCTCTCCTTGATCCGCGCGCGGCCGTGCTGGCCCGGCGGGTAGGGGCGACGCTCGAACGCCTGGTCGCCTCCGACGAGGTCGACACGGAGACGACGCGACTTGCGGGTAACGGGACCGGTATAACGTGCCATTTTCTAGTACCTATTCCTTTCCCGTTAGACCCGACGCCGCTTGGGCGGACGGCAGCCGTTGTGCGGCTGGGGGGTGACGTCGGAGATGGTGCCGACCTCGAGGCCCGCGGCCTGGAGGGAACGGATCGCCGTCTCGCGGCCCGAGCCCGGGCCCTTCACGAAGACGTCGACCTTCTTGACACCGTGCTCCTGCGCCTTGCGGGCGGCGTTCTCGGCGGCGAGCTGCGCGGCGAACGGGGTCGACTTGCGCGAGCCCTTGAAGCCGACGTGGCCGGAGGACGCCCACGAGATCACGTTGCCCTGCGGGTCCGTGATGGACACGATCGTGTTGTTGAAGGTGCTCTTGATGTGAGCAGCGCCGTGCGGAACGTTCTTCTTGTCCCTGCGCCGTGCCTTCTGGGTCTTCTTCGGACCGGTGCTGCGTGACTTGGGAGGCATTACTTCTTCTTTCCTGCGACGGTGCGCTTCGGACCCTTACGGGTGCGGGCGTTGGTCTTGGTGCGCTGTCCACGCACGGGCAGACCACGACGGTGTCGCAGGCCCTGGTAGCAGCCGATCTCGATCTTGCGGCGGATGTCCGCCTGGACCTCGCGGCGGAGGTCACCCTCGACCTTGTAGGACTCCTCGATGTACTCGCGGAGCTTCGCCAGGTCCTCGTCCGAGAGGTCCTTGCTGCGCAGGTCCGGGCTCACGCCGGTTGCCGCCAGGATCTCCTTGGAGCGGGTACGGCCGATGCCGTAGATGTAGGTCAGTGCGATCTCCATCCGCTTTTCGCGGGGAAGATCGACACCTGCGAGACGTGCCATGAGTGGCATTCCTTTTCGGTGTGCGGAGGTCTGCTCCCAGCCCGTCCCCTGCGTCGAAGAAACTGTGTGTCGACAAACACAGTGGGGCCCCGGCCTCCGAACCGGGGGTTGATCGCACAGCTTCCCGACGAATCGGGAATCGTAACCGTGCGACTGGTGCTGGAAGGTCTTCGTGCTCGTTGCCGAGCTGCTTGTTGCCAAGCCGATCTTCGCGAAGAAGAGTCGATCTAGCCCTGACGCTGCTTGTGACGCAGGTTCTCGCAGATCACCATGACCCGGCCGTTGCGGCGGATCACCTTGCACTTCTCGCAGATCTTCTTGACGCTAGGCTGAACCTTCACGTGCGTCCGATCTCCTGTATGTACGCCCCCGGACACGGCAAAAGACCGTGTCGAAGACATGGTTCTCCCCGACCGTGTAGCCGGGGAAGCTCTTACTTGTAGCGGTAGACGATGCGTCCGCGCGACAGGTCGTAGGGGGAGAGCTCCACGACAACCCGGTCCTCGGGCAGGATGCGAATGTAGTGCTGGCGCATCTTGCCACTGATGTGAGCCAAGACCTTGTGACCGTTCTCGAGCTCAATGCGGAACATCGCATTGGGCAACGGTTCGACAACACGGCCTTCGACCTCGATTGCCCCGTCTTTCTTAGCCATATCCTCCGCGATCCGTCGTTCGGTGTGTGGTTGCATCGGCATCCGATACCGTGACGCTCGGCGAGTCCCGGTTCACGGGCAAGCCGATCACCGGAGCGCAGAGCGCACCACCGATCAATCGTACGGGAAGTTTCCCACCTGGCCAAATAAGCCGACATGAGGAGGACCGCGGGTGCGGGCACTGGTTCAACGGGTCACGACGGCGGCGGTGTCGGTGGACGGCACCGAGGTCGCGCGCATCTCCCCCGCCGAAGGCGGACACGGACTGCTCGTTCTCGTCGGCGTCACACACGACGACGACGCCGCGAAGGCCGCGACCCTGGCCCGGAAGGTGTGGACGATGCGGATCCTCGAGGACGAGAGATCCGCGTCCGATCTGGGTGCTCCGCTGCTGGTCGTCAGCCAGTTCACGCTGATGGCCGACACCCGGAAGAGCCGGCGCCCGTCGTGGTCGGCGGCGGCACCGCGTCCGGTCGCCGAACCTCTCGTCGACGAGTTCGTCGCAGCCCTGCGCGCTCTCGGAGCCGAGGTCGCCACCGGAGTGTTCGGCGCGCACATGGAGGTGAGCCTCGTCAACGACGGCCCGGTGACCCTCCTGCTCGAGGTGTGAGCCGCCTCCCCCATCCGAGCGAATGTACCGTTCGTCTCCTTCAACCGATCGAACGGTACATTCGCTCGGAAAAGCAGGGGTCTGCGATTACTCGGGTCGGAGCGTGAGGATGCGCGGCCCGTCCCCGGTGACCGCGACGGTGTGCTCCCAGTGCGCGGCCCGGCTGCCGTCGGTGGTCACGACGGTCCACTTGTCCTCGAGCACTTCGGTGTCGTACGTGCCGAGCGTGAGCATCGGCTCGATCGCGAGCACCGATCCGACGACCAGACGCGGACCCTTGCCGGGCGCGCCCTCGTTCGGAAGGAACGGGTCCATGTGCATTTCGCGGCCGATGCCGTGACCGCCGTATCCGTCGACGATCCCGTAGCTGCGGCCGTGCAGTTTCTCCGCGGCGTGGGTGCCGAGTTCGATCGCGTGCGAGACGTCGGTGAGCCGGTTGTCGGGAAGCATCGCGGCGATGCCGGCCTCCATCGACAGCCGCGTCGCCTCGCTCAGATCGGCGTCGGCCTGCGACAGCTCACCGACGCCGAACGTCCACGCCGAATCGCCGTGCCATCCGTCGAGGATCGCCCCGCAGTCGATGGACACGAGGTCGCCCTCGGCGAGGATGTCGTCGGCGGACGGGATGCCGTGGACGACGCGGTCGTTCACCGACGAGCAGATCGAACCGGTGAACCCGTGGTAGCCCAGGAACGACGGGACGGCCCCCGCATCGCGAATGACCGCCTCCGCCACCCGGTCGAGCTCGAGGGTGCTGACACCGGGCTTCGCGGCGTCGCGCACCGCGACGAGCGCGGCCCCGACGATCGCGCCCGCAGCCGCCATCGCGTCCAGTTCACCGGACGTGCGGAACGGGACGACCTTGCGCTTGCGCCCGAAACCCATGTCGAACTCCTCGGTCCTGCTTGTTACTTGCCGAGCGCAGCGAGTGCGCGGGCGTTGATCTCCTCGACCTCACCGACCGCATCGACCGTGACGAGCGAATCGGCGTAGTAGTCGAGCAGCGGCGCGGTCTCCTCGCGGTACACCCGGAGGCGGTTGCGGATCACGTCTTCCTTGTCGTCGGCGCGACCGCGGGCGAGCATCCGCTCGACGACGATCTCCTCGTCGATCTCGAAGGACAGCACGCCGTCGAGGGCGGTGTCGAGATCCTTGAGCATCGACTCGAGTTCGCGGGCCTGCTCCACGCTGCGGGGGAACCCGTCGAGCAGGAAGCCGTTCGCCGCGTCGGGCTCGGCGAGGCGGGCGCGCACCATGTTGTTGGTGATCTCGGCGGGCACGAGCTCGCCGGCGTCGATGTACTTCTTGGCCTCGACGCCGAGCGGGGTGCCCTGGCCGATGTTGGCGCGGAAGAGATCGCCGGTCGAAATGGCAGGGACGCCGAGCTTCTCCGACAGGATTGCGGCCTGCGTGCCCTTGCCGGCACCGGGAGGACCGAGGAGTACAAGTCTCACTTGAGGAACCCTTCGTAGTTGCGCTGCATGAGTTGACTTTCGATCTGCTTGACAGTGTCCAGCGCGACACTGACGAGAATGAGCACCGCTGCGCCGCCGAAGATGCTCGACGCGGTCTGGCTACCGGACAGGAAGAAGTGCGGAAGCGTGGCGATGAGACCCAGGTACAGCGCGCCCGGCACGGTGATGCGGTTGAGCACGTACGTGAGGTAGTCCGCGGTGGGTCGGCCGGGACGGATGCCGGGGATGAACCCGCCGTACTTCTTCATCTCGTCGGCGCGTTCCTCCGGATTGAAGGTGATCGCGACGTAGAAGAAGACGAAGAACACGATCAGCGCGAAGTAGATCGCGATGTAGACGGGGTTGTTCGGATTGACGAGGTACTCGTTGATGAACCGCTGCCACCAACTCGGATCGGTCGCCGTGCTCGCACCGGTGAGCTGTGCGATGAGGTTCGGCAGGTACAGCAGGGACGACGCGAAGATCACCGGGATGATGCCGGCCTGGTTGACCTTCAGCGGCAGGTAGGTCGACGAGCCGCCGTACATGCGGCGCCCGACCATGCGCTTGGCGTACTGCACCGGGATCCGGCGCTGGCCCTGCTCGACGAACACCACGCCGGTGATGATCGCCAGCGCGACGACGCACACGATCGCGAAGACGAGGCCGCCGCGGGATTCGAGGATCATGTTCCCCTCGGACGGCAGGCGCGAGGCGATACCGGAGAAGATCAGCAGCGACATGCCGTTGCCGACACCGCGCTCGGTGATGAGCTCACCGAACCACATGACCAGCGCCGCGCCCGCCGTCATCACGAGCACGATGACGACCATGCCGAAGATGCTGTCGTCGGCCAGGATCGGTTCGGAACATCCCTGCAGGAGCTGCCCTCGCGCGGCGAGCGCCACGATGCCGGTCGACTGCAGCACCGCCAATGCGATCGCCAGATAGCGGGTGTACTGCGTCATCTTCGCCTGACCGGACTGGCCCTCCTTGCGGAGTTCCTCGAACCGGGGAATCACGACGGTGAGCAGCTGCACGATGATGCTGGCGGTGATGTACGGCATGATGCCGATCGCGAACACCGACAGCTGTAGCAGCGCGCCGCCGGAGAACAGGTTGATCAGCGAGTAGATGCCCGCCTGTTCGCCTCCGGAGATCTGGTCGATGCAGGCGCGGACGTTTCCGTAGTCGACGCCCGGGGACGGCAGCGTCGCACCGAGCCGGTACAACGCGACCAGTCCGATCGCAATGAGGATCTTCCGCCTCAGGTCCGGGGTCCTGAGGGCCGAAACGAAGGCGGAAAGCAAAGATCCTCCTGGCAGGCCGGGCGGGGACGACGGGTCATGGGTACCACCCGTCGGACGGTGGACAACTCTTGAACTCTAACAGTGCGGCCCGGTGCGGCGACCACGCGAGGGGGCCTCGCACGACACCGGGCGCGTGGCCCGATGCCGGGCCACGCAGACGCAAGGACGTGCCCGCAAGGGTACGTCAGCAACTCGAAACGACGAACGGCCGCACCGCAGCAGTAGCTGCAGCGCGGCCGTTCGAGAGCCGTGCACGGGCACGAGCGAACAGGTCAGGCCTGAACGGTCGCGGTGCCGCCGGCTGCGGTGATCTTCTCCTTGGCGGAGCCGGAGAACTTGTCCGCGGTCACCTGAGCGGCCACGGAGATCTCGCCCTCGCCGAGCACCTTCACGAGCTGGTTCTTGCGAACCAGGCCCTTGGCGACGAGCTCGTCGACGCCGATGGTGCCACCCTCGGGGAACACACGAGCGATGTCGCCGACGTTGACGACCTGGTACTCGGTGCGGAAGGCGTTCTTGAAGCCCTTGAGCTTCGGAAGCCGCATGTGCAGCGGCATCTGGCCACCCTCGAAGGCCGCCGAGACGTTCTTACGCGCCTTGGTGCCCTTCGTACCGCGGCCTGCGGTCTTGCCCTTCGAACCTTCACCGCGGCCGACGCGGGTCTTGTCCGTCTTCGCGCCCGGAGCGGGACGCAGGTGGTGCAGCTTGATGGTCATTCTCAGACCTCCTCAACCGTGACGAGGTGACGCACCACGTTGATCAAGCCGCGGTTCTGCGCGTTGTCCTCACGCACGACGGACTGACGGATCTTCCGCAGGCCGAGGGTGCGCAGGCTGTCACGCTGGTTCGACTTGGCGCCGATGGTGCTCTTGATCTGGGTGATCTTCAGCTCTGCCATTAGTTCACGCTCCCAGCAGCCTGTGCACGCGCACGCAGCATGCCGGCCGGAGCCACGTCCTCGAGGGCCAGACCGCGGCGAGCCGCGACTTCCTCCGGACGCTGCAGCTGCTTGAGGGCAGCCACGGTCGCGTGCACGACGTTGATGGCGTTGTCGGAGCCGAGCGACTTCGACAGGATGTCCTGGATGCCTGCGCACTCGAGCACGGCACGCACCGCGCCACCGGCGATCACACCGGTACCGGGGCTGGCGGGACGCAGCAGGACGACACCTGCAGCGGCCTCACCCTGCACCGGGTGGGTGATGGTCTTGCCGATGAGCGGGACGCGGAAGAAGCCCTTGCGAGCCTCCTCGACACCCTTCTGAATGGCCGCGGGAACTTCCTTGGCCTTGCCGTAGCCGACGCCGACCAGGCCGTTGCCGTCGCCCACGATCACCAGAGCGGTGAAGCTGAAGCGACGACCGCCCTTGACGACCTTCGACACACGGTTGATCGAGACGACACGCTCGATGTAGTTCGACTTCTCGGCGGCAGCGCCGCCACGCGAGTCGCGATCGCGGCGGTCGCGACCACCACGGTTGTCCCCGGTGTTGGGGCCACTCTGTCCGGCGGGGCCGTTGCCGCCGTCACGCCGCTGACGTCCCGGCATCAGGCGTTCCTTCCGTTCGAAAAAATGGTCATCAGAACTTCAACCCGCCTTCGCGAGCCGCGTCCGCGAGGGCCGCGATGCGGCCGCTGTAGGTGTGGCCGCCGCGGTCGAAGACCACAGCTTCCACGCCCGCAGCCTTCGCGCGCTCGGCGATCAGCTGACCGACCTTGGCGCCACGGGCCTTCTTGTCGCCCTCGAGGGCGCGGACATCGGCTTCGATCGTCGACGCAGCTGCGATCGTCGTACCCGTCAGGTCGTTGACCAGCTGCGCGTGCAGGTGACGCGACGACCGGTTGACGACGAGACGCGGACGATCTGCGGTGCCCGAGATCTTCTTGCGGAGACGGAAGTGACGACGCGTCTTCGACAGCCGGCGCGTGGTGGACACGTCCTTGCCGCGCGGGATGCGCTTGGCCTTCTGGTTCTCTGTCTGCTCGCTCATGATCACTTACCCGTCTTTCCGACCTTGCGACGGACCTGCTCACCCTCGTAGCGGATGCCCTTGCCCTTGTAGGGGTCGGACTTGCGCAGACGACGGATGTTGGCCGCGATCTGGCCGACCTTCTGCTTGTCGATACCCGAGATCGAGAACTTCGTCGGGGTCTCGACCGCGAAGGTGATGCCCTCCGGGGCCTCGATGAGCACCGGGTGGCTGTAGCCGAGCGAGAACTCGAGGTCCTGGCCCTTGAGCGCCACGCGGTAACCGACGCCGAAGATCTCCATCTTGGTGGTGTAGCCCTGGGTCACACCGACGATGAGGTTCTGCACGAGGGTGCGCGACAGACCGTGCAGCGCACGGCTGCGACGCTCGTCGTTGGGGCGGGTGACCTGGAGCGCGCCGTCCTCACCCTTCGCGATGGCGATGGGCTCGGCGATCGTCAGCGACAGGTTGCCCTTGGGGCCCTTGACGGCGACGTCCTGGCCGTCGATGGTCACCTCGACGCCGGCGGGGACGGTAACGGGAATCTTTCCGATACGCGACATGTGTTGGCCTCCCTTACCAGACGTAGGCGAGGACTTCCCCGCCCACTCCCTGCTTGGCCGCCTGGCGATCGGTGAGCAGGCCGGAGGACGTGGAGATGATCGCCACGCCGAGGCCGCCCAGGACCTTGGGCAGGTTGGTGGACTTCGCGTACACGCGCAGGCCGGGCTTCGACACGCGGCGCACACCGGCGAGGCTGCGCTCGCGGGAAGGCCCGTACTTGAGGTCGACGACGAGGGTCTTGCCCACCTCGGCATCCTCGGTGCGGAAGTCGGCGATGTAGCCCTCACGCTTGAGGATCTCGGCGATGTTCGCCTTGATCTTCGAGTGGGGCAGCTTCACCTGATCGTGGTACGCCGTGTTGGCGTTGCGCAGACGCGTCAAGAAGTCTGCGATGGGGTCGGTCATGGTCATAGCTGACCTGTTCACCTTTCTCGCTGCGGTTCCCATACAACACCGACGCCGCGACGTGGTCGCGGTTCCGGCCGTGGGCCTACAACGAACTTGGTTTCGTGCGGGTCCGAACTGCGAGAACGGATCGGACCCCTGACGGGTGTGAGGACGGGCGGGTCACGCAGTGGCGACCCGCCCGCCGTTCACGTCACCAGGAGCTCTTGTGAACCCCGGGAAGTTCACCGCGGTGTGCCATCTCGCGAAGGCAGACACGGCAGAGTCCGAACTTGCGGAACACAGCGTGCGGACGGCCGCAACGCTGGCAGCGGGTGTAGGCGCGAACCGCGAACTTCGGCTTCTTGTTGGCCTTGTTGACCAGTGCCTTCTTAGCCATGGGCTCAGTTCTCCTTGAACGGGAAGCCGAGGTGCTTGAGCAGGGCACGGCCTTCTTCGTTGTTGGTAGCGGTGGTCACGACGGTGATGTCCATGCCGCGGGGGCGGTCGATCTTGTCCACGTCGATCTCGTGGAACATCGACTGCTCGTTCAGGCCGAACGTGTAGTTGCCGTTTCCGTCGAACTGGTTGCCGTTCAGGCCGCGGAAGTCCCGGATACGGGGAAGCGCGATGGACACGAGACGGTCCAGGAACTCCCACATGCGGTCGCCGCGCAGCGTGACGCGCGCACCGATCGGCATGCCCTCACGCAGCTTGAACTGCGCGATGGACTTGCGGGCCTTGCGGATCTCGGGCTTCTGACCGGTGATGAGGGTCAGGTCCGCGACCGCGCCGTTGATCAGCTTGGCGTCGCGAGCGGCGTCACCGACACCCATGTTCACGACGACCTTGACGACGCCCGGGATCTGCATGACGTTGGCGTAGTCGAACTCCGCCTGCAGCGCGTCCCGGACCTCGGCACGGTAGCGGGCCTTCAGGCGCGGCTGGGTCTTGTTCTCGGTGGTGGTCATGTCAGATGTCCTTCCCGTTCTTCCGGGAAATCCGAACGCGCTTGCCGGTCTCCTCGTCGGTCCGGTAGCCCACGCGGGTGGGGTTGCCGTCCGAGTCGATGACCGCGACGTTGGAAACGTGGATCGGGGCCTCCTGCGTCACGATGCCCCCGGAGGAGGCGCCGCGCTCGTTGGCCGAGACCGCCGTGTGCTTCTTGATCCGGTTCACGCCCTCGACGAGGACACGGTTCTCCTTCGGGTAGGCCGCGATGACCTTGCCCTTGGCACCCTTGTCCTTGCCCGAGATGACGAGCACGGTGTCGCCCTTGTGCACCTTCATCACAGCACCTCCGGAGCGAGCGAGACGATCTTCATGAACCGCTTGTCGCGCAGCTCGCGGCCGACGGGGCCGAAGATGCGGGTGCCACGCGGGTCGTTGTCACCCTTGATGATGACCGCGGCGTTCTCGTCGAACTTGATGTACGAGCCGTCCGGCCGGCGGCGCTCCTTGACGGTGCGCACGACAACGGCCTTGACGACGTCGCCACGCTTGACGTTGCCACCGGGGATCGCGTCCTTGACGGTGGCGACGATGATGTCGCCGATTCCGGCGTAGCGACGGGACGAGCCACCGAGAACGCGGATGCAGAGAATCTCCTTGGCACCCGTGTTGTCGGCGACGCGCAGTCGCGACTCCTGCTGGATCACTAACTTCTCCTTGACCTGGATTGGTTTGTACGTCAGATTTCCGACCTGGACGTACGCGGTCGTCGGCTACTCGCGGCGCACGTGCGAAAGACACACGGGTCCCGCGAAGCAACCCGTCCAGGGTAGGCGATATACAGCATGCAGGGCAAATCCGCGAACTGTGAGGTCGCTCCCCGCTCGACGCCCGCGACGCGGCGCAGACACTCTGTCGGCCCGGCCGGTTACCGTCGGCACATGCGTCCCGACCTTCCCGGCCCGATTCTCGAGCGGTTGCACGAGATCCTCCGCGCGTTTCCCGAATGCGTCGACGAACCTGCGTGGACGGGAGTGCGCTGGCGGGTCCGCGGCGCGACGGTCGCGCACGCGTTCGGCGGCGAGGACGGCCTGTTCCGGATCGTCTTCCGCACCGAACCCGGCGAGGTCCCCGCATTCGAGAACATGGGCGAGCCCTACTTCCGGACGAACTGGGGTGAGACCACAGTCGGCATCCTGCTCGACGACGCGACGGACTGGACCGAACTCGCCGAGATGCTCACCGACTCCTACTGCGTGCAGGCACCCGCCACGCTGGCGGATTCGGTGAACCGGCCCGGGAACTGACTGCCTCGCCCTCCCCCGCCCCCGGCACCGAACGCGGCGCGGCCCGGCACCCCGAAAAGGGATGCCGGGCCGCGTGATTCGCTCCGCGAGGGCGAGAGGACCTTACTTGGCCTTCTCGAGCACCTCGACCAGACGCCAACGCTTGCTGGCGGACAGCGGACGCGTCTCCATCAGCTGGACGCGGTCGCCGATGCCGGCCAGACCGTTCTCGTCGTGCGCCTTCACCTTGGTGGTACGGCGGATGATCTTGCCGTACAGCGGGTGCTTCACACGGTCCTCGAGCTCGACCACGATGGTCTTTTCCATCTTGTCCGAGACGACGTAGCCGATGCGGACCTTGCGGCTCGCGCGCTCTTCGTTCTTGCTCACTGCCTTTTCCTCACTCATGCCACGTCACCCGCATTCGGGCCGGTGGACAGGCCGAGCTCACGCTCGCGCAGCACCGTGTAGATCCGGGCAATTTCGTTCCGCACCACGCGGAGGCGACGGTTGTTGTCCAACTGTCCGGTGGCCATCTGGAAGCGCAGGTTGAACAGCTCTTCCTTGAACTCACGGACCTTGTCGGCCAGTTCTGCGTCGCTCAGTTCGCGGAGTTCCGCGGCGGGGGTACCGGTAGCCATCAGAACTGCTCCTCCCTCGTCACGATGCGGCACTTGCAGGGGAGCTTGTGCATCGCGCGGCGCAGGGCCTCGCGGGCAATCTCCTCGTTCGGGTAGCTCATCTCGAACAGCACGCGACCGGGCTTGACGTTCGCGACCCACCACTCGGGCGAGCCCTTACCGGAACCCATTCGGGTTTCGGCCGGCTTCTTGGTGAGCGGGCGATCCGGGAAGATGTTGATCCAGATCTTGCCGCCACGCTTGATGTGCCGGGTCATGGCGATACGAGCGGACTCGATCTGCCGGTTGGTGATGTAGGCCGGCTCGAGAGCCTGGATACCGTACTCACCGAAGGTCACCTGGGTTCCGCCCTTGGCGGCACCCGTACGGCTCGGGTGGTGCTGCTTGCGGTGCTTGACCCGCCGTGGGATCAACATGCGTCAGCCCTCCTGATTCTCAGTCGAAGCGGGTGCATCGGCGGAGGCGGCGCGGCCGGCTTCCGTGCTCGTCGCGGTGGTGCCCGAAGCACCGGAGCGACGCGGACGGCTGGGGCGCTCGCGACGCGGGCGATCCGCAGGAGCGGCAGCAGCGGCCAGCTCACGACGGCCACCGACGATGTCGCCCTTGTAGATCCAGACCTTCACGCCGATGCGACCGAAGGTGGTCTTCGCCTCGTACAGGCCGTAGTCGATGTCCGCGCGCAGCGTGTGCAGCGGAACGCGACCCTCACGGTAGAACTCCGAGCGGGACATCTCGGCGCCGCCGAGACGGCCCGAGCACTGCACCCGGATGCCCTTGACGTTCGGCTGACGCATGGCCGACTGGATGGCCTTGCGCATCGCACGACGGAACGCGACACGGTTGCTGAGCTGCTCGGCAACGCCCTGGGCGACGAGCTGCGCCTCGGACTCCGCGTTCTTGACCTCGAGGATGTTCAGCTGGACCTGCTTACCGGTCAGCTTCTCGAGCTCGGCGCGGATGCGATCGGCCTCGGCGCCGCGGCGGCCGATGACGATGCCCGGACGCGCGGTGTGGATGTCCACCCGCACGCGGTCCCGGGTCCGCTCGATCTCGACCTTCGCGATGCCCGCGCGCTCCAGGCCGGAGGCCAGGAACTTACGGATCGCGACGTCTTCCTTCACGTACTCCGCGTACTGCTTGTCCGCGTACCAACGCGACTTCCAGTCGGTGGTGATGCCCAGGCGGAAGCCGTGCGGGTTGATTTTCTGGCCCACTACTGAGCTCCCTTCCGGCGGTTACGGTTGGACGCGGTCGAGCGGGAGGCGACGCTCTCGACGATCACGGTGATGTGGCTCGTCCGCTTGCGGATCCGGAACGCGCGGCCCTGGGCACGCGGCTGGAACCGCTTCAGGGTCGCACCCTCGTCCACGTACGCCGTCGCGACGACGAGCGTGCTGGGGTCGAGGTCCAGGTTGTTCTGCGCGTTGGCAGCGGCGGAGGCGATCACCTTGGCGACCGGCTCGGCAGCGGCCTGCGGAGCGAACTTGAGGATCGCAAGGGCGTCCTCGACCGACTTGCCGCGAACGATGTCGACGACGCGACGCGCCTTCATCGGGGTCACACGCACGTGGCGCGCAACAGCCCGAGCGCTGGGGTTGGTGGTTTCAGTGCTCATCGACGCTTGCTCTTCCGGTCGTCCTTGATGTGGCCCTTGAACGTACGGGTCGGCGCGAACTCGCCGAGCTTGTGTCCGACCATCGAGTCCGAGACGAACACCGGCACGTGCTTGCGGCCGTCGTGGACGGCAAACGTGTGACCGATGAAATCGGGCAGGATAGTGGAACGGCGCGACCAGGTCTTGATGACCTGCTTGGTGCCCTTCTCGTTCTGCAGATCCACCTTCGCCAGGAGGTGGTCGTCGACGAACGGGCCCTTCTTGAGGCTGCGTGGCATTCTCTAACTCCCTCCTTGACTAGCGCTTCTTGCCGGTACGGCGACGACGGACGATGAGCTTGTCGGACGCCTTGTTCTTGCGGGTGCGGCCCTCGGGCTTGCCCCACGGGCTGACCGGGTGGCGACCACCCGAGGTCTTGCCCTCACCACCGCCGTGCGGGTGGTCGACCGGGTTCATCACGACACCGCGGACGGTCGGGCGCTTGCCCTTCCAGCGCATACGGCCGGCCTTGCCCCAGTTGATGTTCGACTGCTCGGCGTTGCCGACCTCGCCGACGGTGGCGCGGCAGCGCACGTCGACGCGACGGATCTCACCGGAGGGCATACGCAGCGTGGCGTAGGTGCCTTCCTTACCGAGGAGCTGGATGCTCGCGCCGGCGGAACGGGCCATCTTGGCGCCGCCACCCGGACGCAGCTCCACCGCGTGGATGGTGGTACCGGTCGGGATGTTGCGCAGCGGCAGGTTGTTGCCGGGCTTGATGTCCGCGGTCGGGCCGGACTCGACGGGAGCACCCTGCACCAGGCCCTTGGGGGCGATGATGTAGCGCTTCTCGCCGTCCACGTAGTGGAGCAGCGCGATGCGGGCGGTGCGGTTGGGGTCGTACTCGATGTGAGCGACCTTGGCCGGGATGCCGTCCTTGTCGTTGCGACGGAAATCGATCAGGCGGTAGGCGCGCTTGTGTCCGCCACCCTTGTGACGGGTGGTGATGCGGCCGTGCGCGTTACGACCACCGCGACCGTGCAGCGGGCGAATCAGCGACTTCTCGGGCGTCGACCGAGTGATCTCGGCGAAGTCCGAGACACTCGCGCCGCGCCGACCCGGGGTAGTCGGCTTGTACTTACGAATTGCCATGAGTCTTCTCGTCCTCTATCTCTCGAGTTCCGACCGCTTACGCGACCGGGCCTCCGAAGATCTCGATGGGCTTGCTGTCGGCGGTGAGGGTCACGAGCGCGCGCTTGGTGTCCTTGCGCTTGCCGTAACCGAACCGGGTCCGCTTGCGCTTGCCCTGACGGTTGGCGGTGTTGACGCTGCTCACCTTGACGCCGAAGACCTTCTCGACGGCAATCTTGATCTGCGTCTTGTTCGAGTCCGGGTGCACCAGGAAGGTGTAGGTGCCTTCCTCCATCAGCCCGTAGGACTTCTCGGAGATGACCGGAGCCAGCAGGATGTCGCGGGGATCGGCGATCGTGCTCACTTGCTCTCCTCCTTCGCGAGCTGCACGGACTCGGCCGGTCCGTGGATGAACGTGTTGAGCGCCTCGACGCTGAAGACGACGTCGTCGCTGTAGAGCACGTCGTAGGTGTTCAGCTGATCCGGCGCGATCGGGTGCACGTTCTGCAGGTTCTGCACGCTCTTCCACGCCGCGAGATCCT
This sequence comes from Rhodococcus sp. NPDC003382, assembly GCF_053589135.1. Classification (NCBI taxonomy): domain Bacteria; kingdom Bacillati; phylum Actinomycetota; class Actinomycetes; order Mycobacteriales; family Nocardiaceae; genus Rhodococcus; species Rhodococcus sp. NPDC003382. The sequence continues at coordinate 28,711 of NZ_JBSFRH010000012.1, read as the reverse complement.
CACGGCCGACGACGAGGAGCAGGTTCTTGCGATCGGACAGCTCCGCGAGGAAGCTGCGCGCGCTCTTGGTCGACGGGGTCTGCCCGGCGACGAGCTCGGTGATCACGTGGATGCGCTCGTTGCGCGCCCGGTCGGAGAGGGCACCGCGGAGGGCGGCGGCCTTCATCTTCTTGGGCGTGCGCTGGCTGTAGTCACGCGGCTGCGGTCCGTGGACCGTGCCACCGCCGGCGAACTGAGGCGCGCGGGTCGAACCCTGACGGGCGCGGCCGGTGCCCTTCTGCCGGTACGGCTTCTTGCCACCGCCGCGGACGTCGCCGCGGGTCTTGGTGGCGTGCGTGCCCTGGCGAGCCGCGGCGAGCTGTGCCACGACGACCTGGTGCAGCAGCGCGATGTTCGCGGGAGCGTCGAAGATCTCGGCGGGGAGATCGACGGTGCCGTCGGTCTTGCCACCCGGCGCCTTGACGTCCAGCGTCAGCTTGGTTGCGGTCTCGGTGCTGGTCATGCCCGTGCACCACCCTTCACTGCGGTCTTGACGATCACGAGGCCACCCTTGCGGCCCGGGATCGCACCCTTGATCAGCAGCAGGCCGTTCTCGGCGTCCACCTTGTGGACCGAGAGGTTCTGCGTCGTGATGCGGTCGCTACCCATGCGGCCGGACATGCGCGTGCCCTTGAACACGCGGCCCGGGGTGGCGCAGCCACCGATGGAACCGGGACGACGGTGCACGGCCTGCGCACCGTGCGAGGCACCCTGGCCGGCGAAGCCGTGGCGCTTCATGGTGCCCGCGAAGCCCTTGCCCTTGGAGGTGCCGGTGACGTCGACGAACGCGCCGTCCTCGAAGACCTCTGCAGTGAGCTCCTGGCCGATCTCGTAAGCCGAGGTGTCCTCGACACGAAGCTCGACGAGATGGCGGCGGGGGGTCACGCCGGCCTTGGCGAACTGGCCGCTGACCGGCTTGTTCACCTTGCGGGGGTCGATGGCGCCGAAGGCGAGCTGCACGGCGTTGTAGCCGTCGCGCTCCTCGGTGCGAATCTGCGTGACCACGTTCGGTCCGGCCTTGACGACGGTGACCGGAACGACCCGGTTGTTCTCGTCGAAGACCTGGGTCATGCCGAGCTTGGTGCCCAGGATTCCCTTGATCTGGTTAGTCATTTGTTATCTCCGCTGCGTCTTCTACAAGCTCACTGAATGTTGACGTCGACGCTGGCCGGGAGGTCGATGCGCATGAGAGCGTCGACCGTCTTCGGCGTCGGGTCGAGGATGTCGATCAGCCGCTTGTGAGTACGCATCTCGAAGTGCTCGCGCGAGTCCTTGTACTTGTGCGGCGAGCGGATGACGCAGTACACGTTCTTTTCGGTGGGCAACGGCACCGGGCCGACCACGCGGGCACCCGTACGGGTCACCGTCTCGACGATCTTGCGCGCAGATGCGTCGATCGCCTCGTGGTCATAGGCCTTGAGCCTGATGCGGATCTTCTGTCCCGCCACGCTTAGTGTCCTTTTCTTGCCGCGTTTCGTAGCACCCGAACGAGCCGGGAGCCACCTCGTCTGCACAGCCCCACCGGAACGGCGACCGAGAACAGCACTGACACGATGCGATACCGGGACGCACCCGATCCGCTGCCGCTGTTCATCTGTCAATAGTTCTCCGGTCCACGCGGTCGGGCGTGTCGCCCTTCCGCTCATTCCCCGGCACCGAAGCTCGATGCCGCGGGAACCCACCGGATGCACCCATACGGGCACACAGGGGTACTGCTTCCGTCTTGCATGTGGCCGCGACCAGGCCGTCAGGCTCGATCCGCGACTGTCACACCAACCCGTTCCGAGCCGCAAAAAAACCATGACCCGGTCAAGGCAACCCGACCAGTATGCAGGACTGCTCCCACAAACTCAACTCGGGAGGCCCGGTGCCCACGTGCGCCGGCGTCACTTCGGCCCGGTGGCCGTCGTGATGGAAGGAATTATCGTCGCTCGTGCGTCGAGGGTGTTCGTCGGGTCGGGTCCGGGGCCCGGCGCAATCACCCGCGCCTCGGGAATCTCGCGAGGCGCCGCTGCGATCGCCGGCACGTCACGCCAGGCAGGCAACGCCTCCTGCAGCTCGAGAGCGAGAGCCACGACCTCACGGTCCTGCCAGGCTCGGGCACCGAGCTGCACACCGAACGGGATGCCGGTCGCGGACGACCGGCCGACCGGAAGCGAAACCACCGGCGCCCCAGCATAATTCGCCCACCGAACATCCCCCTGCACACTTTCGGACACGGTGTACCCGAGGAATTCGTCCCTGCCCGCGCCGTCGACGAACGTCCCCGGATACACCACCGCATCGAGGTTGTTGTCGACGAACATCCGGTTGTAGTCGTACTGGAACCGGAGCCGGTCGCGTTCGAGGCCGAAATACTCGGCCGCCGGGAGCGCCAGTCCCGCCGCGGCCGCCGCCAGAGAGGGCAGGAGGTCGGGCCGGTACAGGTGCAGTCGGTCCGAGAACTGCCGATGGTAGGCCCCGACCTCGACCCTGTCGCCGGTGACCATCGAGTCGGGCTCGGCCGGGGCCACCACGGGAACGATCTGCGCTCCCAGGGCACGGGCCGCATCGAGCAGGTCGTCGAACAGCGACCGCAGCGCCGCGGGAAGTTTCACGACGGCAGCGTCGGGGACACCGAGACGCACCCGACCCAGCGGGGCGGCGCCGCCGCGCGCCGAAATCGCGAAGCCCTCCCCCGCGAGCGGCGGTGCGAGCAGCGTCCCGGGGTCGGACGGGTCCTCCCCGGCGAGCACGTCCAGGAGCAGTGCGGCATCGGCGACACTGCGTCCCATCACACCGACGTGATCACGGGTCGGGGTCAGCGGAATCATGCCGGACTTGGTGACCCGGCCGAACGACGGCTTGATCGAACTGACGCCGCACGCGCTCGCCGGCAGCCGCACCGAGCCCCCGGTGTCGCTGCCGACCGAGAGCGGAACGAACCGCGCAGCCAGAGCCGCCGCACTTCCACCCGACGACCCGCCGGGCGAGAAATCCGTGTTCCAGGGGTTGCCTACCTGCGGGGTCGCAACCCCGAACGCGAATTCGTCGGTGTGCACGTGACCGACGAGAACGGCCCCGGCGTCACGCAGCCTGCTCCAGACCCCGGAATCCCCTGCCGCGATGTTGCCCTCGCGCACACGGCTCGAGGCGGTCAGCGGTAACCCAGCCACCGCGAAGATGTCCTTCAACGCGACCGGCAATCCGCACAGCGGTGATTCCGCGACACCGTCGCGGCGGGCGCGTCGGAGCCGTTCGGCAGCCGCATCCGCCGCCGCGTACGCGACCTCCGGATACATCCGGATCCATGCGCCGATCTCACCGTCGAACGCTCGGCTGCGCGCGATGCACGCGTCGAGCAGTTCACGCGGATGCAGGTCGCCGCCGTGCAGCAGTGCGGCGGCCGAGAGCGCACTCATCAGCGCCGGGTCGGTTTCGGAAATGGAGCCGGGGTCGGGCAGCCGACGCTCCGGGGTCGCGGCACCGGCCGGCGTCCCGGCCATGCCCCATGCGGCTACGCCCGCTGCCGCTCCTCCCAGAAACCGCCGACGGCTGATGGTCGCAGTCACGGAACGACAATAGGTGGATCCGCATCGCCGTGCGGGCCCGGGGCGGGCGCCGGGGTGGGATACTGCACCGACCGGATCCGGTCCCCCACCGAGCCCCGGACCCGAGGAGTGCCCATGACATCGTCCGCCCGGCCGCGTCCCGTCGGGTCCCGCGCGCTGCGCCGCCGTCCCCAGCTGTCCGACGACGTCGCCGTCCACGTACGCAATCGCATCATGTCCGGCGGCGTGCGGCCCGGAGACTTCATCCGGCTGGACGAGACCGCCGCGGAACTCGGCGTGAGCGTCACACCCGTGCGGGAGGCGCTGCTGACCCTGCGCGGCGAGGGCCTGGTCGAGCTGGTCCCGCACCGCGGGTACGTCGTCGCACCGCTGAGTCGCGGCGACATCGACGACCTGTTCTGGCTCCAGGGACAGATCGCGGAGGAACTCGCCCGGCGCGCGGCGCGGGCCATCACACCGGAGACGGTCGCAGAACTCACCGAACTCAATGAGCAGCTGCGTGAGGCCGTGCGCGCCAACGAGGGCGGACGGATCGAGGACATCGAGTTCGTGTTCCACCGGACCCTGAACCGGGCGGCGGACGCGCGCAAACTGTCCTGGTTCCTGCTCAATGCCACCCGCTACACGCCGGCCAGCTTCTATTCCTCGGACCCCGACTGGGGCGCCGCCGCCGTGCAGAGTCACACACGCCTGATCGACGCGCTCGCCCGCGGCGACTCCGATGCTGCCGGGGAGGTGACCCGGCAGCACTTCACCGACGGTGCCCAGCGGCTGGTCCGGCACCTCGACGAAGTCGGAGTCTGGGACTGAGCGAGCGGGTCCCGGTCGCGCAGATCAGCTGACGGGAACGGCCGGGCGGTCCGGATCGGTGGTACCCAGTGCGGACACGAGCGTGTCGAACGAATCCTCCAGTGCCCGCCGGAAGCGCTGCGGATCCGGCATCGCCGCCGCGTTCGCGGTGAAGCTGATCGACAATTCACTGCCGAGCGACGTGATGCTCATCGCGAATCCCGAGTGGACCGACGACAGGTTGAAGGCCTCGAGGGAGCGCCGGCCGAACAGGGTGAGTTCGGACGATCCACGGGGAACGTTCGTGATCATGGCGTTCGCGGAGATACCGGTCCCGGCTTCGACGGCGTGGTGCGTCGCCGCCACGACCTTGCGGGCCATCCACCACGGGTAGTCGTCGAGGGCGGTGGTCGCAATCATCGCCGGGGCGCTGCGGCTGCGCTGCTTGCCCTGCGCGGTGGATTCGGCGATCTTCTGGAGGCGGACTCTCGGGTCGGGTTCCTGCACGTGCAGGTCGACCAGGATCATCCCGAACTGGTTCGACGCCTGTTCCGGGTTCCCGCGACGCTCGGCCAGCGGCACCAGCGACATGGGCGACGCGACCACCACCGGGTCGGCACCGAGCTCACCGTGGTGGCGCAGGTACTCACGCATCGCCCCGGAGATGACGGCGAGTGCGAAGTCGTTGACGGTGACTCCCGGCACGGTCCGGCGAGCGGCCTGCGCGGCATCGAGCGATCGCCGTGCGACGTCCACGACCACCGCACCGCCGCTCGCAGGCGAATTGAACCGGTTCGGCACCGCGGTCGGCGCGGGCGGGATCTCCCCGCGGGCGGTCAGGGCGTCGAGTTCGGCGACCGCTTCCTTGGTGCGGCGTGCGGCGCGCAGCATGCTCACCACCTGCCCGGGGACCGCCGCGACCTGACGCAACAGCCCCGGCGGGGTGTACTCGGGTTCGGGCTTCTCGACGTCCGCGTCGGGAGCATCGAAAAGCCGCCGCGAGATCGCGCCCGCCTCGATGCCGTCCCCGATCGCGTGCTGGAACTTGATCACGATGTAGTAGGCGTCGTCCGGAATGCCGGGCACGTCCCGCACCCCGGTGATCGCGTGCAGTTCCCACAGCGGCCTGCTCAGATCCATCGGCGCGGCGACGATACGAGCCAGTTCGGCGGTCAACCCGTCCCAGCCGGCACCGTCGAGGTCGAGGCACCGAATGTGGTCGGCGACGTCGACGTGCTCGGCCGTCCGCCAGACGGGATATGCCAACGGCGACCGGAATTCGACGATCTCGGTGAACACCCGGGACCGGTCGAGCCGGGTGGTCATCCACTCGACGAGTTCGTCGCGGCCGATCGGCTCCTGGCCGGGCTCGCCCGGTTCGAAGACCCAGATCTGTATGAACTTCGATTCGTCCACGGTCCGTGGATCCGTCAGATTGAGTGCGTGCCTGGGTGTCATCACCCGGCGTCGTGCTGTGCGTCCGGCCCCCGACCGTCCATTCATTCCGCGTCCGTCCCTATCTGGTGATGTCACGACACCCCTTGCGGTGTCGGTGTCGTACCGGCAGTCGGTACGACACCGAATACGGACATTACCTTTCGGTAACGGTGGGTAACGGAAATACACGTCGAAGCTGTCTCAGGTCACACTGAGATGCGGTTCCTCGGGGGATCACCCTGTGAACGACCGTCGAGAGCCGTCACCAGCGCGTCGAAGGAGGCGAGCAGGTCGTCCCGGTAGGCGTCGGGGTCCGGCATCATCGACTCGTCGGCGGTGAACGTGAGCGCCAGTTCGTCTCCGAACGACGTCACGATGTGTCCGAGCCCTCCCCCGCCGTGGACGGCGAGCACACCGAACGCCGAAACTGCCTGCGCACCACAGCACGTGAGCACACCCGAACCCCGGGGCACGTTCGCCACGGTGGTGTTCGCGACCACCCGCGCTCCCGCCGATACCCGTCGCTGGTGAGCGGCGACGATGCGCTTGGCGACCCACCAGGGGTAGTCGTCGAGCGCGGTGGTCACGGCTACGGCGGCCGCGGTTCGTGCCCGGGCCTTGCCCGCGGCCGCAGCGGACACGATGGACCGGAAACGCACGAGCGGATCGGGTTGGTCGGTGCCCAGCGAGAGCAGGACCATCGAGAACTGGTTGGAACCACGCTCGGGTGCACGCGACCGCTCCGCGGTGGGGACCACGGACATGGGGATCGCTCCGACGAGTGATTCCGCGGGCAATTCCCCGTGGCGTTGGAGGTATCGGCGCAGACCACCGGCCACCACGGCCAGGACGAAGTCGTTGAGGGTCGCGCCGGGCACCTTCCGCCGCGTCTCCTGCACGGCGCGCAGGTCCCACCGAAGGACGTTGGCGGTCGTGCGGCCGGACAACGGCCCGTTGAAGCGGGTACGAGGCGCTGCCGGTGCCGGGGTGATCTCCTCGCGGGCGACCAGATCCTCGAACTCCGCGACCGCGGCGCGGGCCCGGCGCCAGGCGCGCAGCATGCGTACGACCCGGACGGGCAAGGCCGCCGCCTGCACGAGGAGCGGTGGACCGGACAGCACGTCCGGATCGGCGGGCTCGGCTTCACCGTCCGTGTCGTCGAACAGCCGGCGAGCGATCGCCACGGTCTCGATTCCGTCGCCGACACAGTGGTGGAATTTCAGGGCGACGAAAGTCGAGCAGTCGGGAAAACCGTCGATTCCTTTCGCCCCGGTCAATACATGCAATTCCCAGGGCGGTCTGCTCAGATCCATCGGTTCCGCGAGCACGGCCGCGAATCTGCGCCGCAATGCGGCCCAGTTCTCCCCGGCGACGTCGACGAAATACACCTGCTGTTCCCACTGCGGGTCGCTGTCCCGAATCCAGTTCGGTTCCGCCGGGAAGCGGTGGAATTCGACTCGCTCGGTGAGTGCCCGCGAGCGCGCGATGCGGTCGCCGATCCATTCGAGCAGAGAATTCCGGTCGAGCGGCCCGGCACCGTCCGGACCGGGAGCGAATACCCAGACGTCGACGATCGCCGATTCCCCCGCAGCCGCGTCGGAAACCAATTCGAGGGCGTGGCGCGGTGTCATCGCCCGTCGATATTGCACTCGCTTTGCGAGTCGTGCCTGGCCATCACGCAGAAGGATTTTCACTCGGAATCTCCCCGCAAGTCCCGCCCCGACGCGGATTTCACGATAGCCGACACGTTGTCGGTTCGGACCGGAAACGGGCATTACAACCAGAACACGCGAAGTTGCCTCCCGGTCCGGATCCGCGAAGATTCCGGACGGCGCGATTCCGGACGGACGTGTCCGGTTCGCCCGCGCGGGTAGCATCAGCGAGACAGCGATGGTGCTCGCGGCGAGAAGGAGAGCAGGGGTACGGGACCGAGCGGGCCATTTCGATCGAACTCGACGGCGGAGCGTGATGCTGGGATATCAGGACGACGCGGTAGTGGTGGAGGACGTCCACAAATCGTTCGGTGATGTGCACGCACTCAGCGGAATCTCCTTTTCCGCACCCCCGGGCAGCGTCCTGGGAATCCTCGGACCGAACGGCGCCGGAAAGACGACAACCGTCAAGATTCTGTCGACATTGATCCGGCCCACGAGCGGCCGCGCGCGGATCGCCAGCTACGACGTGGTGACCCAGGCGCCGGAAGTCCGGCGCTCGATCATGATGACAGGGCAGTACGCCGCGCTCGACGAGGCGCTGACCGGCCGCGAGAACCTCATCCTCTTCGGTCGCCTGATGGGACTCGACCGCGCGACGGCGAAGGCCCGGGCGGAAGCCCTCCTGGAGGAATTCGATCTCGTGGAGGCGGGTCGGCGCGCGGTCCGGCACTACTCGGGCGGCATGCGGCGACGGGTGGACATCGCGTGCGGACTCGTCGTGCGGCCCGAGGTGGTGTTCCTCGACGAACCGACCACCGGCCTGGACCCCCGGAGCCGCCAGGGCGTCTGGTCGCTCGTCGCGGCACTGAAGAACCAGGGCATCACGGTGCTGCTGACCACGCAATATCTCGAAGAAGCCGATCTTCTCAGCGACAACATCATCGTCATCGACAGGGGCACCATCGTCGCGGAGGGTACGGCCGACGAACTGAAGGCCCGCACCGGTGGCAGCTTCTGCGAGGTCGTCCCGGCAGACCCGGCAGCGGTGCCGCGGGTGATCGAAGCGCTCGGCGACCTGGTGCCCGACGAGGTGCGTGCCGAGGTTGCGCAGCACCCGAGTATCGACCGCGTCTCGATTCCCGCGCCGGGCGGGGCGGCAACGCTCGCCGAAGCGCTGCGCCGGCTCGACTCCGAGACGATTCCGCTTGCGGACATCGGACTGCGCCGCCCGTCACTCGACGACGTGTTCCTCACCTTGACCGGTCACTCCGCCCTTCCCGATGAACAGCCGGCAGAAGAGGTGGCCCCGTGACCGCGACCGCGAAGGGGGCCACTGCACAGCGCGGCCTTCGACGCGATGCCGGGCTGTCGCTACCCGACAGGAACGTCGGTGTGCACCGACGGGTCGAACCGTCGGGTTTCCACCAGTGGCGGGCCCTGTCGGGCCGGTCCATCCGGGCGATGGTCCGCGAGGGACAACTGTTCATCGCGATCATCGCGCCGCTGGTCTTCACGATCGGCTTCTACCTGCCGTTGAAGTTCGTCATGCAGATCAAGGGCATCGACTACGCGCAGTTCCTCATGCCGATCATCGTGCTGCAGGCGATGGCCTTCACCGCGATCTCCGCTTCGCAGGTCGCCGCGAGGGAATCCGCGAACGGATTCACCACCCGGCTCAAGACGATGCCGGTATCGGCGCCGGCACCGCTCACCTCCCGTATGACCAGCAGTTTCTTTCGGTCCGTGGTGGCGCTGACAGCCGCGCTGCTCTTCGGGCACGTCATCGGGTTCCGGTTCAGCGCCGGTTTCTGGCAGGCAGCGGCGTTCTGCGGATTCGGACTGCTCATAGGCGTCACCCTGTCGCTGGGAGCCGACGCGATCGGTTCGCTGGCGAAGAGTCCCGAGGCGACCTCGCAGGCGCTGGCTCTGCCGCAGCTGATCCTGGGCATGCTGTCCTGCGGGTTCGTTCCGGAGGAGGGCTTTCCCGAGTGGATCCGCCCGTTCGTCCGCAACCAGCCCATCTCCCAGTTCTCCTTCGCGATGCGCGACATGGCAGAGGGTGGCATCACCGCCTCGGTGCTGCTGCCGGCGGCCCTGTGGTGCGCGGGCCTGCTCGTGGTGTGCGCGCCCCTCGCGGTCTGGGCGAGTGTGAGGCGCGGATGAGCACGAACACCGACCGCGTACCGCAGCGCGCCTTCGACGCCGACCGGATGTTCGATTTCCCCGAGCCCGACGCGGCGCATCCGGAGGGCTCGGCACGCGCGCTCGTCGAACACAGCCTGATGCAGTGCGGCCGGCTGCTGCGACGCTGGTCACGCGACCCGGCGACGATGATTCAGGCACTGCTGTATCCGGCACTGACGCTCCTCATGTTCCGGCTCGTGTTGGGCGATTCGATCACCGCGGCGACCGGGCAACCCGCGATCTACGGCAACGTTCCGTTGATCGCGCTGATCGGTGCGATGTTCGGGTCGGTCGTCAGCGCCGTGGGACTGCGGGAAGAGCGCAAGAAGGGCCTGCTCAGCAGGTTCTGGGCGATGCCCGTCCACCGCGCCTCGGGCCTCGTCGGCCGCATGATGGCCGAGGCCGTACGGATCTTCGCCACGACCCTGCTCATCGTGATCGTCGGAACCGCCCTGGGATTCCGTTTCCTGCAGGGACCGCTCGCCGGGGTCGTCATGCTGCTGATCCCGATTCTGTTCGGAATGGGTTTCGCGGTGATGATCACCGCGCTGGCCGTGATGTCCGGCGATTCCCCGCTCGTGGAGACGGTGTCGATCGTCTGCACTCTGCTGATGTTCTTCAATTCGGGGTTCGTGCCGGTGATGGCGTATCCGACGTGGCTGCAGCCGGTCGTGCAGTACCAGCCGCTCTCCTGCGCGGTCGACACGATGAAGGGTCTCTCGCTCGGCGGACCCGTCCTCGAGCCGCTGCTGCTCACCTGCGCGTGGTCGTTCGGAATGATCGCGGTCTTCCTGTATCCGGCTGTCCGCGGCTATCGCCATGCAGCCGCCCACAATTGAGCGAGGTCCACTACGGTGGCCGCATGACTGATTCCGCAGCCACATCACCGTCGACCCGCCCGGTCGCACTCGTCACCGGCCCCACCTCCGGACTCGGCGCTGCATTCGCCCGATTGCTCGCCGAGCAGGGGCACGATCTGGTTCTGGTGGCGCGCGACGAGGCGCGGCTGCACGCGCTGGCGGACGAACTCGCCGGCGCGCACGGCGTCCGCGCGGAGATCATCGCGGCGGATCTCGCGACCGAGGCCGGGCGGGACGCGGCCTCCGAACGGCTCGCGAAGGGTGTCGACGTCCTCGTCAACAATGCCGGTTTCCTCACCGACGGTGAGTTCTGGGACGCGGACCTCGACCTGCTGCGCGGCCAGCTCGGGGTCAACGTCACCGCGGTGATGGAACTGACCCACGCCGCGCTGCCGCCGATGCGCGCGGCCGGCCGCGGCACGATCGTCAACGTCGCGAGCGTGTCGGGTCTGTTCACGGGCCCGGCGTCGACCTACAGCGCGAGCAAGGCGTGGGTCGTGAAGTTCTCGGAAGGTCTCGCCCACAAGGTCGCCGCGGACGGGGTGCGCATGGTCGCGCTGTGCCCCGGATTCATGGACACCGAGTTCCATCCTCGTGGCGGGCAGGACGTGTCCGGCGTCCCGAAGCAGCTGTGGCTCGACACCGCGGACGTCGCGCGGACCGCCCTCGAGGACGCGGCGAAGGGCCGGGTCGTGAGCATCCCCGGCCGGCGTTACAAGCTGTGGACCACCCTCGACCGGCTCAAGCCGCGCCGGTTCGTCTGGCGGGCCTGAACCGCTCCCCGGTAGAAGCGACCTCGGGGCCGGTGACGAAGTTCGTCACCGGCCCCGAGATGTTCGTCGCGGCTGTCGCGATGCGCTCGCGGATCAGCTCTCGTCGATGTCGAGCGCGCGTGCCAGCACCGGCCACGACTCCTTCAGCTCGTCCTCCCAGTAGCCCCACGAGTGGGTACCGTCGTCGCGGAACTTGAAGGTCGCCGGAATGCCGAGCTCGTTCAGCCGGTCCTGCAGATTGTGCGTGCAGTAGTTGGTGGCGGCCTCGATCACGCCACCGACGATGACCTGGTTGGCCACGTTCCCGGCGTCACCGTTCATACCGGGGCCGTCGCCGTTGTCGTAGCGGCCGGGCAGGCCGGTGCCGTTCGAGACGTACAGTTCCAGGCCGCGCAGCTTCTCCGCGTGCAGGTACGGATCGTTCGCCTCCCACGCCGGGTCCTCGTCCGAACCCCACATGTTGACGACGTCGCCGCCGCCCCAGGTCTCGACCGTGAGCTTGACGAACTGCTTGCCGATCGGGTCCGACGTCTGCGCGCACCCGCTGTAGGCGGCGACGCCGTTGAACAGGCCCGGCTTCGCGGTCGCGAGCGAGAACACCGACGTGCCGGAGGAGGACAGGCCGGCGATGGCATTGACGCCGTTGGTGCCGAGCGCGGCGTCGACGATGGGTGGCAGTTCCTCGGTGATGAACGTCGTCCACTTGTTGTTGCCGAGGACCGGGTCCGGGGAGTACCAGTCGGTGTAGTAGCTGAACCGGCCGCCCAGCGGCGACACGACGTTGATGTTCTTCTCGGTCAGGAAGTCGATCGCGTCGGTCTGCAGACGCCACGTCCCGGCGTCCTCGCCGCCACCGGCACCGTTGAGCAGGTACAGCGTGGGCCGCGGTTCGCTCGTGTCGGCCGGACGCCACACGTCGACCGGGATCTCACGTCCCATCGACGCCGAGTAGACCCAGATGATGATCGAGTGCTCGTCGTACACCTCGGCCTTGGTGATCTTCGAACCGTTGGGCGACTCGACCGAAGCGAGAACCTTCCCGGTGTCGAGGACCGGATCGGCCCCCGCAGAGGCAGTGCCCACAGCCATGGGCAGTGCGGCCGCGGTCAGTACCACGGCAACGGACCTCGCGACGGCTACCGCCGTACGGTTCGTGTTTCGGCGCATGCGCTCGCTTCCCACCTTCTCCATTGCTGTTCCTGCGTGTCGGGTCACCGCGGAGCAGCGCCCTCGTACATGCGACGATGGGACCCCCGAAGGGATCCCATCGTCGACTGTTGCGAACGGTTGTCGCGTATCAGCCGATCACGAAGCACTGACCGCCGATCACGGCGAACAGGTTGCCCGGCGGGCAGTTCGGCGGGGTGACCGCGTCCGTGAGCTGATCCACGGTCAGGCCGATGAACGGGATCGGCGCCTGCGGCACGATCGGTTCCGCCTGAGCGGCACCCGCGGCGCCGAAAGCGATACCGGCAGCGGCTGCGCTGCCGAGCAGAACGGTCAGTGCACGACGCATCTGAGAACTCCTCCTGTAGGCGACCGCCGCAGCGGCCGGTTCAACGATGGCGGCGACAGCACGAACCCCCCATCGGTGCGGATCACACCGTACGCCAACGGTGACGATACCGTAAAGAAGTTCGGATCTCCGGCCGTGCATCGGCCGTCGAGGGACTATTGCCGTGATGAAACGGAAACCCGTTTCGCGACGATGAGACAACCGAACCCAGCCGGCGTCGGGGCTTCCGACGCCCCCGACAGGCAGGTCCACGACGATGATCCGACCGGCATCACGCGATGCGCTCCGCGCGCCCGGCCAGAGCAGAACGCGGCGTGCGCGAGTGGCCCAGGCGGCAGCGTTCGCCCTCGTCACCGCACTGTTCCCCGTTGTCACCGCCGGTGCCGCAGAGGCGGATCCGGTCATCGACAACGCACGGCCGCTCGCATCGCCGGTGTCGGTCAACGGTTCACGCATCACACGGATCGAGGTGCGTGACGCCCAGTCCCTCGTGATGTACGTGTATTCCGGGTCGATGGACCGGGAGATCCCGCTCGATATCATCCGTCCGAAGGACACGAGCGTGCCCCGCCCCACGTTGTATCTGCTCAACGGCGCCGGCGGCGGTGAGGACGGTGCGACCTGGCGGGCACGGACCGACGCGGCGACGTTCCTGGCCGACAAGAACATCAACGTGGTGACCCCGATGGCCGGCAAGTGGAGCTACTACACCGACTGGCAGCGGCCCGATCCGGTGCTCGGTGTCAACAAGTGGACCACCTTCCTCACCGAGGAACTGCCCCCGTTGATCGACGCCGGTCTGGGCGCCGACGGCGTCAACGCGATCGCGGGCCTTTCGTCGTCGGGCACGTCGGTGCTGCAGCTTCCCCTCGCGAAACCGGGCCTCTACCGCGGCGTCGCCGCGTACAGCGGCTGCGCGCAGACGTCGGACCCGGTCGGGCAGGCGTACGTGAATCTCGTGGTCGAAACCTGGGGCGACGGAAACACCGAGAACATGTGGGGCCCACCGGACGACCCCGACTGGGTGGAGAACGATCCCTACGTCAACGCCGAGAAGCTGCGTGGTCTGGCTCTGTACCTGTCGAACGGCAGCGGCCTGCCCGGACAGTACGACACCCTCACCGGACCCGACATCGACGGGGACATCGGGGTACTCGCGAACCAGGTCGTCGTCGGGGGGATCATCGAGGCCGCGACGAACGGCTGCACGCAGAACATGGCGCGAAGGCTCGACGAACTCGACATTCCCGCGACCGTCGTCTTCCGGCCCACCGGAACGCATTCGTGGGGCTACTGGCGTGACGAGCTCCAGAACTCCTGGCCGGTCCTCGCCGGTGCGCTCGGCGTCTGATCCGTATCTACAGCTCGAAACCGGAACGGCCGGACCGGAACCCACGTTCCGGTCCGGCCGTTTCCGGTTCTAGCCGTCGAGCCGGCGGAAGAAGCCGGTCCGGGCGTAGTACTCCACGTACCGACCGAGCACCTCCGCGTCCACGACCGGGCAGTCCACGCCGGTCCCGGCCAGGTGCGCGCGAGTCTTCTCGTCCGAGAACGTCTCGATCTCGGCGAGACCGGTCGCGAACTGGCCGGACACGAGCATCGCACGCATCAGACTGTCGTCACCGGCCGCGGACAGTTTCTCCGCCGTGGTGAACAACGCCTCCCCGAACTCGGGCACCGTCACCGTGCGCAGGTCGAATCCGTGCGCGCGCAACTGTGTTTCGAGATCGGCCATCGGCACCCGCCGCTGCGACACGAGGTGGTAGGTCCCGCCCCAGGTCACCGGATCGACGGCGAGCTGCACCAGCGCCCGCGCGACGTAGTTGACCGGGACCATCGGCACCGTGCCGGTCGCGATGTCCGGGATCTGCTGCAGCGCGACGATGGCGCGCACCATGTTCCAGAACGCGTCGTCCGAGCCGCACGCACCGGTTTCCACGTCGCCGGTGATCAGACCGGGCCGGTAGATCGACACCGGAACGCCCCGTTCGCCGGCGAGCCGGACCACGGCCTCGCCGACCCACTTCGACTGGACGTACCCCGAGCCGCCGACCCGCTCCGCCTCGAGCAGATCGTCCTCGCCCGCGACGTACGGCCGCCCTTCCGCGAGCGCCGCCTCGTCGGTGAGCACCGAGCCGGTGGACACGAAGTGCAGCGGCTTGAGCCGGACGGTCGCGGCGAGCCGCAGCAGTTCCTCCGTCGCGAGCACGTTCGGCCGATGCAACCGGCTGTACGTCTCGATGTGGTTGACGCGTGCCCCGTTGTGCACGATGGCGTCGACCCGCTCGGCGAGTTCGGCGAACCGGTCCTCGTCGAGCCCGAGCCGGTCCTGCCCGAGATCACCCGGCACCGCGACGATGCGGTCGGCTCCGGTGTCCCGCCAGGATCCGAAGCGGCGCATCGATTCCACGATGCGGGCCAGGCCGTGTTCGGGCGACTCGGCCCGGACGAGGCACCACACCTCGGCGTCGGTGCGATCGAGCAGTTCCCGCACCAGGTGCGAGCCGAGGAAACCGGTGGCACCGGTCAACAGCACGACCTCGGGTTCGACGCGCGGCGGCTGCGCCCCGTCGGCGGTGATGTCCGCGGCGAGGCTCACGTGTTCCGCGAAGCTCGCGACGTCCGGTCCGCTGCGCTGCGGGTCGATCGCCCGCGCGAGATCCTCGACCTGCGGGTGGTCGAACAACTCCTGGACCCCGGCCTCGAGACCGGTCAGGTCCCGCAACCGGTTGATCACCTTGATCACCAGCAGCGAATGCCCGCCCAGTTCGAAGAAGTCGTCGTCGAGACCGACCCGCTCGACACCGAGGACCTCCGCGAACACGGCCGCGACCGCGAGTTCGACCGGCGTGACGGGTGCGCGGAACTCCCGCGCCTCGAACACCGGCGCCGGCAGGGCCCGGCGATCCAGCTTGCCGACCGGGGTCAGCGGCAGCTGGTCGAGGACCATGATCGCCGACGGAACCATGTGCGAGGGAACGCTTCTCGCCACGAACTCCTTGAGTTCGGCCGGATCGATCCGCTCCCCCGCCACCGGCAGCACGTATCCGACGAGCTGCGCCGACGAGGACTCGCCGTCCTTGTGCGCGACCGTCGCGGCCACGTCGACGGACGGGTGCGCGGAAAGGGCCGCGTCGATCTCGCCGAGTTCGATGCGCAGACCGCGGATCTTGACCTGGAAGTCGCTGCGCCCGACGTAGGCGATCTCGCCGTCCGCCGTCCACGTCACGACATCGCCCGTGCGGTACATGCGGTCACCGGGAACACCGAACGGATCCGCGACGAATCGCTCCGCGGTCAGACCGCGACGCTCGTGGTATCCGCGAGCGAGTTGCACACCGGCGATGTACAACTCGCCGGGCACGCCCACCGGCACGGGCCGCAACCGGCTGTCGAGCACCAGTTCCCGCATTCCGCGGATCGGCCCGCCGATCGTGACCGGCGCACCGGGGACCATCGGTTCGGAGATGTTCGACATGATCGTCGTCTCCGTCGGCCCGTAGCCGTTGTACAGCGACCGTCCGGGCGCCCACTTCTCCACGATGTCCGCCGAGACCGCCTCGCCACCGGCGACGAGATGCTGCAACGAATCCAGACCCACCGGATCCATCGACGCCAGCACCGTCGGGGTGATGAACGCGTGCGTCACCGACTCGCGCCGGATCAGGTCCCCGAGTGCGTCCCCGCCGAACACGTCCGGCGGCGAGACCACCATCGCCGCGGCCGCGCCGAGCGCCAGCAGCAGTTCGAGGACGGACGCGTCGAAACTCGGCGATGCCACGTGCAGGACGCGCGACTGCTCCGTCGGCGAGTACCGCTCGTACTGCTCGACGCAGAAGTTGTGCAGACCGGCGTGGGTGACGGCGACGCCCTTCGGGAGACCCGTCGAACCGGACGTGTAGATCACGTACGCGACCTGCGACGACCGGATCGGTGCGGGCAGATCCCGGTAGGTGACCGGCGCATCGGATTCGGCAGCGCACCGGGACCGCACGTCCGCGTCGTCGAGCACGAGCCAGTCGACACCGTCCGACAGTCCGTCGACGTGCGCCGACATCGTCAGGCCCAGAACGACTCCCGAATCGTCGATCATGTGCGCGACACGATCGGCCGGGTACTTCACGTCGACCGGGACGTAGCCGGCGCCGGTCTTCGCGACCGCCCACACGGCGAGCACGGACTCGATCGACCGCGGCACCGCGATCGCGACGAGATCGGACGATCCGATTCCCCGGCCGAGCAGCACCCGCGCCAGGCGCGAGGACTGCTCGTCGAGTTCCCGGTAGGTCAGCGAGCGGTCGCCGAAGACCAGCGCGGTCCCGTCCGGGTTCTTCGCGACGGCCTCCGCCATGAGCGCGGGCAGGGTCGACGTCCACACCCGGCCGCGAGGAGCGCGAGCGGCAGCGGCGCCCGCGCGGGCGGCGCCGACGAGGGCCGCGCGCTCGGAGTCCGCGAGGACCTCGACGTCCCCGACGACGATCGTGGGATCGGCGGTGACCGCGGCGAGCACCCGGCCGAACCGCTCGGCGAACGCCACCACGGTCGACTCGTCGAACAGGTCGGTCGCGTAGGTCAGGTCGACGCGGTATTCGCCTCCGGCACCGACCTCGGTGACGGTCACCTGCAGGTCGAAGCGGGAGACTCCGTCCTCGAATTCGACTGCGGCGAGCCGCAGTCCACCGAGATCGAACGCCGCAGCCGGCTGGTTCTGGAACACCAGAGCCACCTGGAACAGCGGGTTGCGCGCCGTGGACCGTTCGACGTCGAGCGCTTCGACGAGACGCTCGAACGGAATGTCGGCGTGTCCGAACGCGCCGAGATCCGCCGTCCTGGCCCGCGCCAGCAGGTCCGCGAACGTCTCGTCGGCCACCACGGGGGTGCGCAGCACGAGCGTGTTGACGAACATGCCGACGAGATCGTCGAGCGCGGCGTCACCTCGACCGGCCACCGGAGCACCGACGGTGACGTCGTCGCTGCCGGACAACCGCGCCAGCAGCAGCGCCAACGCGGCGTGCACCACCATGAACGGCGTCGATCCCCGCTCCCCCGCCAGCCGGTCGATACCGGCCCGCACGTCGGCGGGCACGGTGAACCGGTGGGTGGCACCGCGGTGCGACAGCGCGGCGGGACGCGGCCGGTCGGTCGGCAGCGTCACCTCCTCGGGAGCCCCGGCGAGGACTTCGGTCCAGTACCCGAGCTGCTGCGCGAGCAGCGACTGCGGATCCGCCTCGTCGCCGAGCACGTCCCGCTGCCACAGCGTGTAGTCCGCGTACTGCACCGGCAGCGGCGCCCAGGTGGGGGTGCCACCCTGCACGCGGGCCGCGTACGCCGTGACGACGTCGCGGGTCAGCGGCGCGATCGAGAAACCGTCCGCGGCGATGTGGTGCGCGACGAACACGAACACGTGGTCGTCCTCGGCGATCCGCAGCAGAGCCGCGCGGACCGGAACCGCCGTCGTGACGTCGAACCCGGCCGTGACCAGCTCGGCGACCCGCTCGAGTACGGCGGTCTCCGAGACGTTCTCGACGGCCGGTGTCAGGCGGGCCCGCTCCGGGGACAGCACGTCCTGCACCCCGGTGCCGTCGACCTCCGGGTAGACGGTGCGCAGCACCTCGTGGCGGGCGACCACGTCGTCGACGGCGAGCTGCAGTGCCGCCACGTCGAGTGCGCCCGCCATGCGGATCGCGATCGGGATGTTGTACGCGGCCGAACCCGGGTCGAAGCGGTTGAGGAACCACATGCGGGACTGCGCCGCCGACAACGGGATCCGCTCGGGGCGGGGCTGCGGCACGAGTGCGGCACGACCCGGTCCGCCGGTGTGCGACTCGAGACGCGCGGCGAGCGCTTCGACGGTCGTCGCCTCGAAGAGCGCACGCACCGGCACCGCGGCGTCGAGCGCCGCTCCGAGCCTGGCCACGACCTGGGTCGCGACGAGCGAGTTGCCGCCGAGCTCGAAGAAGTCGTCGTCGACACCGATCGCGTCGATGCCGAGAACGTCCGCGAACACTCCGGCGACGATCTGCTCGACCGGGGTGGACGGCGCCCGGAACTCCCGCGCCTCGAACACCGGCGCCGGCAGCGCCTTGCGGTCGAGCTTGCCCGACGCGTTGAGCGGGAACGCGTCGAGCACGACGATGGCCGACGGCATCATGTAGGTCGGCAGCTTCCGGCTCAGCGCCTGGCGGGCCCGATCGAGGTCGAACGACTCCGGTGCTCCCGGCACGATGTACGCGACGAGCTGTTCACCGGTGGCGGTGTCGACGACGAGCACCGCGGCGGAGATGACCGCGTCGTCGTCGAGCAGCGCCGCCTCGATCTCGCCGAGCTCGATGCGCTGGCCGCGGAACTTGACCTGGAAGTCGGTGCGCCCGATGTAGACGAGTTCACCGCCCTGCCAGTACACGAGGTCACCGGTGCGGTACATCCGCTCGCCCGCCTCGAACCTGTCGGCCACGAACCGGTCACTCGTGAGGTCGACGCGGCCGTGGTAACCGCGCGCCAACTGCACGCCGGAGAGATACAGCTCGCCGGGCACGCCGTCGGGTACCGGATTCAGGCGGGAGTCGAGGACGTAGACCTTCGAATTCCACTGCGGCACACCGATCGGCACCGAGCCGGTATCGCCCGGCGCGGCCTGCCGGTAGGTGATCGAGACGGCCGCCTCGGTCGGGCCGTACAGGTTGTGCAGCCCGGCGCCGCTGATCCGCGCGAACGCCTCGGCGGTCGCTGCGGGCAGGGCCTCACCGATGACGAACACGTCGCGCAGGCCCGCGACGTCGCCCGCCGCCACCGCGGAGACGAACACCGACAGCATCGACGGAACGAAGTCGGTGACCGTGACCCCCGCCGAACGGATCCGCTCCGCGAGGTACAGCGGGTCGCGGTGGCCGTCCGGGGTTGCGACGACGAGGGTCGCCCCGACCCGCAGCGGCAGGAAGAAGCCCCACAGCGACACGTCGAACGTCGTCGCGGTCTTCTGCAGGTACACGTCGGCCTCGGTGAACCGGTACTGCCCCTGCATCCACTCCATCTGGTTGACGATCGCGCCGTGCGGGACCGCGACACCCTTGGGCTTGCCGGTGGACCCGGACGTGAAGATCACGTACGCGGTGTTGCCCGCGTACACGGACCCGCGCCGTTCGGAGTCCTCGATCGGATCGGTCGGGACACCGGACAGATCCAGGGTGTCGAGGAACAGCACGGTCCGGCCGCTCGCGGCGGTGAAGTCGTCCCGTTCGGTGCTGAGCACCGCGACCGGGTCCGCCGCGTCGAGGATGTAGGCGATGCGATCGGCCGGATGATCCGGATCGACCGGCACGTACGCGCCGCCCGCGCGGAGCACGGCGTACATGCCGACGACCAGTTCGAGCGAACGGCGCATCGCGAGCGCGACCCGCGACTCCGGACCCACCCCGAGCGCGATCAGGTGCCGCGCGAGCGCGGTGACACGAGCATCGAACTCGGCGTAGGTGAGCGAATCACCTTCGTAGACCACGGCATTCGCGTCCGGAGTCAGGACCGCCTGCCGGTCGAAGCTGTCGAGCAGCAGGGTGTCGACGGTGGGATGCTGCGTCCGGTTGCGCGCATCGACGATCTCGGCGCGTTCGTCCGCCGCGAGGACCGGCAGGTCACCGACTGCGATCGCCGGGTCGGTGGTCACCGCTTCGAGGATCCGCACGAAGCGGTCCGCGAACGCGACGATCGTCGACTCGTCGAACAGGTCGGTGGCGTACTGGATCTCCACCGCGGCACCGGCCGATGCGCCGGCGTCGTCGAACATCTCGGCGACCGCGACCTGCAGGTCGAACTTGACGAGGTTCGTCTCGGTCTCGACGGGTGCGACGGACAGTCCGCCGAGTTCGAGCGCGGTGCGGTTCATGTTCTGGAAGAACAGCGCCACCTGGAACAGCGGATGCCGGCCCTGCGACCGTGCCGGGTCGAGCACCTCGACGAGGCGCTCGAACGGGACGTCGGCGTGCGCGAACGCCCCGAGGTCGGTGGACCGGACCCGGCCGAGCAGTTCCTCGAAC
The DNA here is from genome assembly GCF_053589135.1 of Rhodococcus sp. NPDC003382. Taxonomy (NCBI): domain Bacteria; kingdom Bacillati; phylum Actinomycetota; class Actinomycetes; order Mycobacteriales; family Nocardiaceae; genus Rhodococcus; species Rhodococcus sp. NPDC003382. The sequence continues at coordinate 7,877 of NZ_JBSFRH010000012.1, read as the reverse complement.
GCTTCGCCCGCCGCGACGTCCGTGCGCAGGACCAGCGTGTTGACGAACATGCCGACGAGATCGTCGAGCGCGGCCTCGCCGCGGCCCGCGATGGGTGCGCCGATCGCGATGTCGTCGGTGCCGGACAACCGCGCCAGCAGGGACGCGAGCGCCGCGTGCACGACCATGAACGGGGTCGCGTGACGGTCACGCGCCAGCGCGCCGATCGCGTCCTGCAGCCGGGCCGGGAGCGTGAACGTGTAGGCCGCGCCCCGGTTGGTGGCCACCGCCGGCCGCGGCCGGTCGCTCGGGAGGTCCAGCTGGTCGGGGATGCCCGCCAGCCGCTCGGTCCAGTAGCCGAGCTGCCGTGCGATCACCGAATCGGGATCGGACTCGGCGCCGAGCACCTCGCGCTGCCAGAGCGTGAAGTCGGCGTACTGCACCGGCAGCGGTGCCCACGCCGGGGCCTCGCCGCGCGAGCGGGCGGCGTACGCGATCATCACGTCCCGGGTCAGCGGTGCCATCGAGAAGCCGTCGGCGGCGATGTGATGGACCGAGAAGACCAGGACGTGTTCGCCGTCGCCGAGCTGCAACAGCGCGGCACGCACGGGAACCTGTGCGGTGACGTCGAATCCGGACTCGACGATCTCGGTGACCACCTCGAACGCCGAGTCCGCGGTGACGGCCCGCACGTCCAGTTCGACCCCGGCCTCACCGGCAGGCAGCACCACCTGGTGCCCGGCGCCGTCGACCTCCGGGTACACGGTGCGGAGCACCTCGTGCCGGGCCACGACGTCGGCGACCGCCGCACGCAGCGCGTCGACGTCGAGTTCGCCGGACAGGCGCACCGCCACCGGGATGTTGTCGACCGCGGACGCGGTGTCGAACCGGTTGAGGAACCACATGCGGGACTGCGCCAGCGACAGCGGGATCCGGTCCGGGCGCGCCTGCGGCTCGAGCGGCGCACGCCGGCCCGAACCGGCGCGGGATTCGACGCGGGCCGCGAAGGCCGTCACCGTCGAATCCTCGAACAGGACACGCACGGGCACCTCGGTGTCGAGGGCCGCCCCGAGCCTCGCCGCGACCTGCGTCGCGACGAGCGAGTTGCCGCCGAGCGCGAAGAAGTCGTCGTCGGCACCGACGCGATCGACGCCGAGAACGTGCGCGAACGTGGCCGCGACGATCTCCTCGACGGGGGTGGCCGGGGCACGGAACTCCCGGGCCTCGAACACCGGCGCGGGCAGGGCCTTGCGGTCGAGCTTGCCGGACGCGTTGAGCGGGAACGCGTCGAGCACGGTCACCACGTCGGGAACCATGTACGCGGGCACGCGTGCCCCGACCGCGGACTTCACCGCGGCCACCTCGACATCCGCGCCGTCCGCCGGCACCACGTACGCGACGAGCTGCTGACCGAGTTCCCCGTCGTGGACCACCACGACGGACTGTGCGATCTCGGGCAGGTCCGTCAGCGCCGACTCGATCTCGCCGAGTTCGATGCGCAGACCGCGGACCTTCACCTGGAAGTCGGTGCGGCCGATGTATTCCAGCTCCCCGGCGGCCGACCACTTCACGAGGTCACCGGTCCGGTACATGCGCGTACCGGTCGCGAACGGGTCGGCGACGAACCGTTCCGAGGACAGGTCGGGACGCCGCACGTAGCCACGCGCGACCTGGACACCCGACAGGTACAGCTCCCCGGCGACACCCACGGGCACCGGCTGCAACCGGTCGTCGAGCACGTACACCCGGGTGTTCCACACGGGCGCACCGATCGGCACGGCCACGACGTCCGCGTCGGTGACCTCGTGGAAGGTCACGTCCACCGCGGCCTCGGTCGGCCCGTAGAGATTGTGCACGGCGACCCCGGGCACGAGTTCCCGCATCCGCGCGGCGATCGGCGCGGGCAGCGCCTCACCCGAGGCGAACACCATCCGCAGTCCGGATCCCGCCGCCGCGCTCGGCTCGGCGACGTACGCGGCGAGCATCGACGGCACGAAGTGCACGACCGTGACGCCGGCGTCGGCGACGAGCCGGGCCAGCGCCGCCGGATCGCGGTGCACGTCCGGTGCCGCGACGACCAGGCGGGCACCGATCTGCAAGGGCCAGAAGAACTCCCAGACCGACACGTCGAACGTGAAGGGGGTCTTCTGCACGACCACGTCGTCCGCGGTCAGTTCGTACTGCCCCTGCATCCACAGCAGACGGTTGACGATCGCGGCGTGCGCGACCGCCACACCCTTCGGGCGGCCCGTCGAACCGGACGTGAAGATCACGTAGGCGGTGTTGTCCGGGAGGACGGCACCGAGCCGTTCGGCGTCCGTGACCGGACCGTCCGGGTAGCCGGAGACGTCGAGCCGATCGAGCAGCACCACGTCCCGGCCCGGAGCCTCGATCGCGTCGGTGCTCGTGGACAGCACGAGCACGGGATCCGCGGTCGCGAGCACGTACTCGTTGCGTTCGGCCGGCTGGTCGGGATCGATCGGCACGTACGCGCCGCCCGCCACGACCACCGCGTACATGCCGACGAGCAGTTCGGTCGACCGACGCATCGTCAGGGCGACGAGCGCATCGGGACCGACACCCGACGCGATCAGGACCCGCGCCAGCCGGTGCACCCGCGACGCGAATTCGCGGTAGGTCAGGGTCTCGTCACCGAACACGACCGCCGGGGCGTCCGGGGTGCGCGCGACCTGCGCCTCGAACAGATCCACGAGGGTCGCCGTCGAATCCGTCGCGTGTGCGGTGTCGTTCCACGTTTCGAGGACCGAGATCCGTTCGGCCGCATCCAGCACCGGAACGTCACCGACCCGCAGAACCGGATCGGAGACGACCGCCGCGAGCACCCGGGTGAACCGCTGCGCGAGCGACGCCACGGTCGCCTCGTCGAACAGATCGGTCGCGTAGGTGACACCGGCGGCGATTCCCGCGGGCGAACCGTCGGCGGCGAACGTGTCCGACAGCACGAACTGCAGGTCGAACTTCGCGGTGCGGTTCTCGGCCTGCACACCGGCGACCGTCAGCCCCGGCAGCTCGAAGCTCGACTGCCCGATGTTCTCGAACGTGAGCATCACCTGGAACAGCGGGTGCCGCGCCTGCGACCGCGGCGGATCCAGCACCTCGACGAGCCGCTCGAACGGCACGTCCGCGTGCCCGAACGCACCGAGATCGGTGTCCTTGACCCGGGACAACAGGTCGGTGAACGGCTCCGAGCCGTCGATGCGCGTCCTCAGGACCAGCGTGTTGACGAACATGCCCACCACGTCGTCCAGCGCGGCCTCGCCGCGACCGGCGACCGGCGTGCCGATCGCGATGTCGTCGCTGCCGGACATGCGTGCCAGGACCGCGGCCAACGCCGCGTGCACCACCATGAACGCGGTCACGCCCGTACGCCGCGCCAGGTCGGCGATGCCGGCCTGGACGTCCGCTCCGATCTCGAAACGCTGGTCGCGGCCGGTGTTCGACGCGACGGCCGGCCGGGGCCGGTCGGTGGGCAGATCCAGCTGATCCGGCACACCCTCCAGCGCGGTGGTCCAGTAGTCGAGCTGGCCGGCGATCAGCGACCGCGGATCGTCCTCGGCCCCCAGGACCTCGCGCTGCCACAGCGTGTAGTCCGCGTACTGCACCGAGAGCGGTGCCCACGACGGGTGCTCCCCGCGCGACCGGGACGCGTACGCGACCATCACGTCCCGGGTCAGCGGTCCCATCGAGAAACCGTCGGCCGCGATGTGGTGCGCCACGACCACCAGCACGTGCTCGTCCGGGGCGACGCGCAACAGCTCCGCGCGCACCGGCACCGCGGTGGTGACGTCGAATCCGGTTCCCACCGCGGCGAACACCCGCTCGAGCGCCTCGGACTCGGTCACCTCGCGCGGCGGGAGCTCGATCCGTGCCTGCGCGGCCGTCAGGATCACCTGCGTGCCGGCGCCGTCGACCTCCGGGTACACGGTGCGCAGGGTTTCGTGCCGGGCGACGACGTCGTTGACGGCCGCTTCGAGGGCCGTCACATCGAGTTCACCCGTCAGGCGGATCGCGACCGGCACGTTGTACGCGGCCGATTCCGGATCGAACCGGTTGAGGAACCACATCCGGGACTGCGCCGGCGACAACGGAATACGGTCCGGCCGCGGCCGCGCGGTGAGCGCGACCCGGCCGCCGGCACCGGCGTGCTGCTCGGCGACCGCGGCGAGTGCGGCGACCGTCGGGGCCTCGAACAGCGCGCGCACCGGGATCCGGGTGTCGAGTTCGCTGCCGATCCGGGAGACCACCTGGGTGGCGACGAGCGAGTTGCCGCCCAGGGCGAAGAAGTCGTCGTCGAGGCCGACGCGATCGAGACCGAGCACCTCGGCGTAGACGGCGGCGACGATCTCCTCGACCGCGGTCGTCGGGGCGCGGAACTCGCGCACGGCGAGCACCGGCTCCGGCAGAGCGCGCCGGTCGAGCTTGCCGGAGTGGTTGAGCGGAAGCTCGTCCAGCACCATCACGACGTCGGGAACCATGTACCGGGGCAGCGATTCGCCGAGGCGGTCGCGGGCGGCGTCGACATCGACGGTCGCGCCCGGCGACGGCACCACGTAGGCGACGAGCTGCTGACCGAATTCACCGTCGTGGACCACAACGACGGACTGCCCGATCTCCGGCAGGTCGGTCAGCGCCGTCTCGATCTCGCCGAGTTCGATGCGCAGACCACGCACCTTCACCTGGAAGTCGGTGCGGCCGAGGTAGTCCAGCGTGCCGTCGGGCAGCCACCGCACCAGGTCGCCGGTCCGGTAGAGGCGACCACCGGTGGTATCGAACGGGTCGGCGACGAAACGCTCGGCGGTCAGGTCCGGCCGGCCGAGGTAGCCGCGGGCGACCTGGACACCCGACAGGTACAGCTCGCCGGGGACACCGACGGGCACCGGATGCAGGCGTGCGTCGAGGACGTACGCACGGACGCCGCGGATCGGCTCACCGATCGGAACCGACGAGGATTCCTCTGCGACACAACGGAACACCGTCGAGGTCACGGTGACCTCGGTCGGTCCGTAGGTGTTGTCGAGCACCGCATCCGAACGCGACACGAAACGCGCCACCAGTTCCGGGGGCAGTGCCTCGCCACCGACCGACAGGTACCGCAGCGACGGCGGCAGGGCGAGGCCGTCGTCGGCGAGGAACAGCGCGAGCATCGACGGCACGAACTCGAGGATGCACACGTCCCACCGGCGGGAGACCTGCACGAGGTACTCGGGGTCGCGGTGGCCGCCGGGCTCCGCGATCACCAGCCGGGCACCGGCCTGCAGCGGGTAGAACAGCTCCCACACACACGCGTCGAACGTGATGGGCGTCTTGTGCAGCGCGGTGTCCCCGGCTCCGAGGTCGTACCGCTCTGCCATCCAGGCGATCTGGTTGACGACGGACCGGTGCGAGACGGCGACGCCCTTGGGGCGTCCCGTCGAACCCGACGTGAAGATCACGTACGCGGTGTTGTCCGGTCGCAGACCGGCGGCCGTCACGACCTGCGCCGTCTCGACCTGCGCCGTATCGACACCGAGGTCGAGGTCCGCGACGTCGATCGCCGCGACCTCGCCCGGCAGGGCGTCACGGTCCGCGGCGGTGGTGAGCACGAGCAGCGGTGCCGCGACCTCGAGCACGTACGCCGTGCGGTCGAGGGGATGCTCGGGATCGATCGGAACGTAGCCGCCGCCGGCCCGCAGGATCGCGTAGATCGCGACGAGCATGTCGACGGATCGGCTCATGCACACGCCGACCAGCACTTCCGGACCCACGCCCCGGTCGACGAGGACCTGCGCGAGCGCGTTCACCCGGCGGTCGAACGCCGCGTAGTCGAGGATCTCGTCGCGGAACACCACCGCCGGCGCGTCCGGCGTCCGCTGCACCTGCGCGGCGAATCCGTCGAGCAGCAGTTCGTCGGTCTCCGGTCGGGCGGTGTCGTTCCACTCGACGAGCATCCGGCGGCGTTCATCGTCGTCGACCAGTTCGAGGTCGCCGACGACGACGTCCGGATCGGCCGTCGCGGCCGCCAGGACGCGGACGAGGCGCTCCGCGATGGCGGACACGGTCGCTGCATCGAAGATGTCCGCGGCGTAGCCGATCTCGCCCAGGTAGGACCCGTCACCTCCGGCCGGTTCGACCAGGGTGACCGAGAGATCGTATTGCGCTGCCTGCCAGTCGAATTCGAGCGCAGACACCGACAGACCCGGAAGCTCGACCACCGACTGGCCGTAGTTCTGGAACGCCAGCATGACCTGGAACAGCGGCGAGAACGACTGCGAGCGAACAGGGTTGATGCGGTCCACGAGGCGTTCGAACGGGACGTCGGCGTGCGCGAACGCGCCGAGATCGGCGCGGGACGTTCCCGAGAGCAGGTCGCGGAACGACGCGGCCGCATCGATCGGGGTGCGCAACACCAGGGTGTTGACGAACATGCCGACCAGGTCGTCGAGTGCGGCCTCGCCGCGACCGGCGACCGGGGTGCCGATCGTGATGTCGTCGCTGCCGGACAACCGCGCCAGCAGCACAGCGAGGGCGGTGTGCACGACCATGAACGGCGTGGCGCGCTGCTCCGCCGCCAGACGCTTGATCCCGGCGACGACATCCGACGGCACCGCGAAGTCGACGGTTCCGCCGACGCCGTCGCGCACCGCCGGCCGGGGCCGGTCGGTGGGCAGGTCCAGCACGTCGGGCGTTCCGGCGAGCGTGTCGACCCAGTAGTCGAGTTGCTGCGAGAGCAACGAATCGGGGTCCGCCTCGTCGCCGAGGACCTCGCGCTGCCACAGCGCGAAGTCCGCGTACTGCACCTCGAGGGGCTGCCAGGCGGGGGCCTGACCGCCGACGCGGGCCGTGTAGGCCAGGACGATGTCTCGGGCCAGCGGTCCGGTCGACACACCGTCGGCCGCGATGTGGTGCACGACGAGAGCGAGCACGTGCTCGTCCTCGGTGATCCGGAACAGGGCGCCGCGCACCGGCGGCGCCGCGGTCACGTCGAAGCCCGCGGACAGCAGTTCCGCGACCCGGGTGCGCAGCTCGGTGTCGTCGGCGACCCGGACCGGGTCGAGACCGTCCGGCAGCCACCCGGCCGGAAGCACTTCCTGGACACCGGCGCCGTCGACCTCGGGGTAGAAGGTGCGCAGGACCTCGTGCCGGGAGATCACGTCACGGACGGCCGCTTCGAGCGCGGCGACGTCGAGCGTACCGCTCAGCCGCATCGGAATCGGGATGTTGTAGGCCGCGGAGTCCGGCTCGAAGCGGTTGAGGAACCACATCCGCTGCTGCGCCAACGACAACGGCACCCGCTCCGGACGCGGACGCGCCGTCAGCGCCGCCCGCGCACCGGAACCGGCGTGCGACTCGACCGCCGCGGCCAGCGCCGCCACCGTCGAGGCCTCGAACACCGCCCGCACCGGCACCTGCGCATCCAGCGCCGCACCCAGCCGGGCCGTCACCTGCGTCGCCACCAGCGAGTTACCGCCGAGCGCGAAGAAATCGTCGTCCAAGCCGACCCGCTCGACGCCGAGCACCTCGGCGAACACCGCGGCGACCGCCTGCTCGACCGGGGTCGTGGGTGCCCGGAACTCGCGCTGCACCACCTGCGGCGCCGGCAGGGCCTTGCGGTCGATCTTGCCGTTGATGTTCAACGGCAGCGCGTCGAGCACCACCCACGCGGTGGGCACCATGTACGAGGGCAGTTCCGCCGCGAGCCCGGCCGCGAGCGCCGACACGTCGACCGCTGCGCCGTCCGCGGGGACGACGTATCCGACGAGTTGCTCGCCCGTGTGCCGGTCGCTGTGCACGACGACGACGGCTTGCGCCACCGAATCCTGGTTCCGCAGAACCGATTCGATCTCACCGAGCTCGATCCGGAAACCACGCACCTTCACCTGGAAATCGGTGCGGCCCAG
>NZ_JBSFRH010000011.1:0-134571 GCF_053589135.1 Rhodococcus sp. NPDC003382 | reverse complement strand
TGTGAACGTGTTGTGGGCGATGCTCCGCGACGAGGCGGTCTACCAGCCCGCGTCTACCGTCGCGGCGGCTTGACAACTTCATTGAGATTCCTCCTGCGGTCGTCGGGTGCACTCGGTGTCTTCCGGATGCACTGGAAACAGCGTATGCACCGATCGACACAATGGGAGGCATGCCGAACACACTCGCGCCCGGACGGGACGTGGTCGTGGAGACGGAGGTCAAGCACTCGCGCTTCCTCGCCGCCCTGCGCCGGGTCGAATCCGCTGCCGACGCCGCCGCGTTCACCGACGAGCAACGCCGTCTGTACCCGGATGCGCGGCATCACTGCTGGGCGTTCGTCGTCGGCGACGAACCGGCCTCGCGGGCCGAGCGGTCCAGTGACGACGGAGAGCCCGGCGGCACCGCGGGGGTCCCGATGCTGCAGGTGCTGCACCACCGCGACGTGGTGAACGTGGCGGTGGTCGTGACGCGCTGGTTCGGGGGGATCAAACTGGGGGCGGGCGGGCTCGTGCGCGCCTACTCGGGGGCCGTCGCGGTCGCGCTGGATTCGGCGCAGCTGGTGCCGCGCGAGCGGCGGGAGGTGTTCACCCTCGCGGTCGGGCACGGGGACGCGGGCCGTGTCGATGCGGAACTGCGCGGTCGCGGGGTGAGTGTGCTCGGGGTGTCGTACGAGGACCGGGCGAAGTTCACGGTCGCGGCGCGGGACCCGGAGCAGCTGGCGAGTGTGGTGGCGTCGGTGACGTCCGGCGCCGGGGAGCTGGAGCCCGTCGGCCGGGAGTGGATCGACGGATAAACGCGTCGTGCGCGGTTTCGGTAGTGGGAACTACCGAAACCGCGCACGGAGGGCGGAAGCCGCTTACAGGGACTTCAGGATCTCGCGTGCGAGAGCAGCGGTCTCGGACGGCGTCTTGCCGACCTTGACGCCGGCCGCCTCGAGGGCGTCCTTCTTGGCCTGCGCGGTGCCCGAGGAACCGGAGACGATGGCGCCGGCGTGGCCCATGGTCTTGCCCTCGGGGGCGGTGAAGCCGGCCACGTAGCCGACGACCGGCTTGGTGACGTTGGCCTTGATGTAGTCGGCGGCACGCTCCTCGGCGTCGCCACCGATCTCACCGATCATGACGATGACCTTGGTCTCCGGGTCCTTCTCGAACGCCTCGATGGCGTCGATGTGGGTGGTGCCGATGACCGGGTCGCCGCCGATGCCGATGGCGGTCGAGAAGCCGTACTCACGCAGCTCGAACATCATCTGGTAGGTCAGGGTGCCGGACTTGGACACCAGGCCGACCGGGCCCTTGCCGGTGATGTTCGCCGGGGTGATGCCGACGAGCGCCTCGCCCGGGGTGATGATGCCGGGGCAGTTGGGGCCGATGATGCGGGTCTTGTTGCCCTTCTCCACGTTGTAGGCCCACGCGTACGCGGAGTCCTGCACGGGGATGCCCTCGGTGATGACCACGAGCAGCGGGATCTCCGCGTCGATGGCCTCGACGATGGCGTCCTTCGAGAAGGCCGGGGGAACGAACGCGATCGAGACGTCCGCGCCGGTCTCCTTCATGGCCTCGGCGACGGAGCCGAAGACCGGCAGCTCGACCGGGTTGCCGTCCTTGTCGGTGTGCGACACGGTGGTGCCGGCCTTGCGGGCGTTGACGCCGCCGACGACCTGGGTGCCGGCCTTGAGCATCAGCGCGGTGTGCTTGGTGCCCTCGCCGCCGGTGATGCCCTGGACGATGACCTTGGAATCCTTGGTAAGGAAGATTGCCATTGTTCTGTGTGTCCCTTTACTTCGCTGCGGCGGCGAGCTCGGCAGCCTTGTCGGCAGCTTCGTCCATGGTGGCGACGAGCGTGACCAGCGGATGGTTGGCCTCGGCGAGGATGCGGCGACCCTCGTCGACGTTGTTGCCGTCGAGACGGACGACGAGCGGCTTGTTGGCCTCGTCGCCGAGGATCTCGAGAGCCTTGACGATGCCGTTGGCGACGGCGTCGCAGGCGGTGATGCCACCGAAGACGTTGACGAACACGCTCTTGACCTGCGCGTCGTTCAGGATGACGTCGAGGCCGGCAGCCATGACGGCCGCGGAGGCGCCGCCACCGATGTCGAGGAAGTTGGCGGGCTTCACGCCGCCGTGCTTCTCACCGGCGTACGCGACGACGTCGAGGGTCGACATGACCAGACCCGCGCCGTTACCGATGATGCCGACCTCACCGTCGAGCTTGACGTAGTTGAGGTCGTTCTCCTTGGCCTTGAGCTCGAGCGGATCCGTCGCGTCCTTGTCCTCGAACGCGGCGTGGCCGGGCTGACGGAAGTCGGCGTTGGCGTCGAGGGTGACCTTGCCGTCGAGGGCGAGGATCTGGTCGTCCGGCGTACGGACGAGCGGGTTGACCTCCACGAGGAGAGCGTCTTCCTTGACGAAGACCTCCCACAGCTTCTGAATGGTCACGGCCGCGGCGTCGAGAACCTCGGCGGGCAGGTGGCCCTTCTCGGCGATCTCACGGGCGAAGGCGAGGTCGACACCCTTGACGGCGTCGACGGGGACCTTGGCGAGACGCTCCGGCTTGGTGGCGGCGACCTCTTCGATCTCCATGCCACCCTCGACCGAGCACATCGCCAGGTAGGTGCGGTTGGTGCGGTCGAGCAGGAAGGAGATGTAGTACTCCTCCGCGATCTCGCTGGCCTCGGCGACCAGAAGCTTCTTGACGATGTGACCCTTGATGTCGAGGCCGAGGATGTTCTCGGCGTGGGTCTGCGCGTCGTCTGCGGTAGCGGCGTACTTCACGCCACCGGCCTTGCCACGGCCACCGACCTTGACCTGGGCCTTGACCATCACCGGCTTGCCGATTTCCTCCGCGATCTCGCGGGCACCGGCGACCGTGTCGGTAACACGGCCGGCCGACGTCGGCACGTCATGCTTGGCGAAGAGTTCCTTCGCCTGGTATTCGAAGAGATCCATCTGCTCACCGTCTCGTCTGCGTTCACGCCCGCTCGGGGGTTTTGAGCGGGCCAGGTTCGGACTCTAGTTACTTGGAAGCCCCAGGAAACGATCGCACTCGGGCCATGTGGCGCATGTCACGGAGTACGAGGTCTCGCGAGCTACCTCACGGAGATTCCTCCCGGAGTGTGAGCGAGGCCGCAACCAAGAGGAGCACCGTCCCCAGAATGACAGGTGCGACACAGAGGGCCGCGACCGGATCCTGGATCACACTTCGAACCAGCACCCACGACGACGCGTACACGGCCGTCGCACCGGCCGCTCCCAGCAGCAACGCCCCTCCCCGCGCGGGTCGCGACCGCACCGCCACCGCCGCCGCGACCCCCACCGCGACGGCGAGCAGAGCCCGCCCCCACACGTCGTATCCCCAGGGATAGGCGAGCAGCGACCCGGCACCGTGGTACAGGGGCACGGCCGACCCGACGATGCACGCGACGGCCGCGACCAGGACGACCACGCGCGTGCGCGCGGTGACGTGCAGCTCGGCCGAGGTGTCGATCCGATCGCGCTCGGCGGCCCCCGCGACGAGGACCGCGACACCGGTGGCGGCCGCACCCACCAGGGTGCAGAACACGACGGCGGTCCCCGGACCGGCGCCGACTCCCGGCAGGTCGGCGGCCACCACCCACGCCTGCAGTACTGCGGCGGCGGTCGCCGCGACCGCGACGATCGGCACCGCAACCGCCGGACGCACCGTCTCGGCACAGGCGGACAGCAGCAGCCACACGCTCAGCGCCGCCAGCAGCAGCCCGGCGACGAGCAGCACGCGGGTCTGCGGCAGATCCGGGACGTCGTGGCCGACCGGCACGGAGAGCGTGGGCAACAGTGCTCCGACGACGGCGAGCGCGGCGGTGAGGAGACCGAGGACACCGGCGACGGCGTGTGCCCGGCCGGAGCGGAGAACACCAGTCGATCCCGGCCGGGCCGGGCGGGCGGCACGCCGCGCACCGGCCGCGGGCATCGCCGCGGCCAGGACGACGAGGAGCACCGCGGCGATCGTCCCGGCGGCGGTCGCCGGCGTGGGTGAGAGCCGGTCCCCGGCCAGGCCCGCGGCAAATCGTGGTGCGAGCAGGGCGAGCGCGGCCGCTCCGGTCCCGGCGATCGCGCCCGCCGCGGCCGTCGTTCCCGCACTGAGCGCCCACGCCACGGTGACGAGCGCGAACGTCGCGGTAAGCACACCGCCGAGCGCAGTGGTCGCGGGAGCATCGAGCACCCCGCGCGCGACGATCACCGGGTCCGACGAGACCACCACCGGCGCGAGCAACCCGACGGCCACCACCGTCGCGGCACCGACGATCCCGGCGACGACGGGCGTACCCGGCCGGGTGCCGACCGGTCCCTCGTCGGCGTGCGGGGCGCCGCCCGCGGCGATCGCACCGGCCACACCGGCGAGCACCGCGCACAGGTGTCCGGCGAGCAGCATCGCGGCACCGGGTCCGCCGGTGAGCGCTGCGGCGGTCACGGGACGGAACAGTTCGAACCGGTTCGCGTCGATCGCGTCGACGAACAAGGTGAGATCGGCGAGCGCTGCGCCCGCGGCGATACCCCCGGCACCCGCGAGCAAGGCGCCGGCTGCGGTAGCCGATCGGCGCGCGACCGCGAAGGCGGCGACAGGGATCGCGGACGCGGTGATCGCAGCGACGATCGCGGCGGCGAGGATCGCGGACCCCACGGCGCCGGTTCCGGCCCGCACGACCGGCAGCAGCGGCGCCGCCGTGACGGCGAGGGCACCCAGCACCGAGAGTGCGAGTCCGAATCGGAGTGGTGTGGGGCGATTCGACACGGGGCGACGCTACGCGACCGATATGTCACCGGACCGTGACACACCGAAATGTTCTGTATCGCCGAGGCAAGAGCGGAATGTTTCCGCTTTCGCCGCAGGTGAGACTGTGATGCCGCTCACAGCGCCTGGGCGTGTCTCCCGTATGGGTTGCCAGCCCAGCAATCGTTTCGTTACGGTCCCTTTGGTCGAAATAACGGTCAGGTCACGAACGGGAGGAACGGCGAATGAGCCCGAGCAGTCAGCTCACCAGCCGTGGGGTCCACGACGGATCATCGGAGACCGACCACTACGCAGGCGCTGGGTACTCGGCAGACTCCGGCTACGCCGCAGGCTCCGGCTACTACACGGAGTCCGGGTACTACGACTACGAATCCGACTACTACACGGACGCCCCCTACCACTACGGCGACGACCAGCCGACCGCCGCGCAGTCCTACGCCGACCGGTCCTACTACGGGCAGGCCGCTTTCCGTGACGCCGGCGCCGAGACCTACTACGAGAACGAACCCGTCGACGTGGATGCCCCGGCCCGCCGCGGCGGCGCCCACCGCATCCCGACACCGCCGAGCGCGCTCAAGGGCCGCGCCGCGGTGTTCGCCGTGGCGGCCGGCGCAGTCGTCGCCGCAGGCCAGGCCGCAACGAACGGACCCTCTCAGGGATCCGAGCACTCCGAGGTCGCACTCGCGGCGAACGAGTCCGATTCCAACGTCATCACCGCCACCGCGGTACCGCAGGCTTCCCAGTTCGCCGCGACCGCCTCGGACGGCGCCGCTCCGTCGCAGGCGCCGCAGGTCCTCAACATCGCGGACCCGAACGATCTCTCCCAGTTCTCGAACCTGCTCGCGAAGGGCCAGCGGTTCAGCGAGGAGCGTGCCGCCCGCGAGGCCGCCGCCCGCCGCCCGCTGTTCGTCCTCCCCGCGATCGGCACGTTCACCTCGAACTTCGGTGCCCGCTGGGGCACCCTGCACGCCGGTGTGGACATCGCCGGCCCGATCGGCACCCCGATCCTCGCGGTCGCCGACGGAGTCGTCATCGATTCCGGTCCCGCTTCCGGCTTCGGCCTGTGGGTCCGCCTGCAGCACGCCGACGGCACCGTCACCGTCTACGGACACGTCGACCAGACCCTGGTGAGCGTGGGCCAGCAGGTCATGGCGGGCGACCAGATCGCGACGATGGGCAACCGCGGCTTCTCGACCGGCCCGCACCTGCACTTCGAGGTGCATCTGAACGGCACCGACAAGATCGACCCGGTTCCGTGGCTCGCCACCCGGGGCATCAGCCTCGGCATCGAGCAGGACTGAATCGGCCCACTCGGCAGCAATTCCGCGCCGGAACCCCGTTATTGGAGCCCCGGCGCCACCTCTCCCCTAGAGCTTGACCATCGGCACGCCGCCGACGAGCATCAGCCGCACCTTGCCGGCGCTTCCGAAGTCGATGACGACCGTCGCGGTCGGTCCCGACCCCTTCGTCTCGAGCACCGTCCCGAGCCCGTACTTGTCGTGACTGACCCGGTCCCCCACCGCGAGCACCAGCTGATTGTTGCGGGCGCGCGCACTGCCGAACCCGCCGCCCGATCCGGAGCCGCCACCGAAGCCCGAACCGCCCCCGAACCCGGATCCGGATCCGACGCCGCCGTAGCCGCGTGAGCGTCCGGACCCGATGGCGTGGCCGGCCGAACGAACCGGCTCCTCCCGCTTCCATTCGATGAGGTGCTGCGGAATCTCTTGCAGGAAACGCGATTCCGGGTTCGACACGGGCTGACCCCAGGACGAGCGCAGGACCGCGCGGCTGAGGTAGAGCCGACGTCGGGCCCGCGTGATCCCCACGTACGCCAGGCGGCGTTCCTCGGCCAGCTCGGCCGGGTCGCCGAGCGCGCGCATGTGCGGGAACTGCCCGTCCTCCCAGCCGGTGACGAACACGACCGGGAACTCCAGGCCCTTGGCGGTGTGCAGCGTCATCAGCGTCACGACGCCGTCGTCGTTCTCCGGGATCTGGTCCGCATCGGCGACGAGCGAGACCTTCTCGAGGAATGCGGGCAGCGATCCCGGTTCCGGATCGCCCTCGTCCCGCTCGATGTCCTCCAGCCCCGCCGCATTGCGCGCATCGGAGCTGAATTCCCTTGCCACGCTGACCAACTCGTTGAGGTTGTCGAGGCGGGCGCCGTCCTGCGGGTCGTCGCTCGCGGCGAGTTCCGCACGGTAGCCGGTCCGTTCGAGGATCGCCTCCACCAGATCACCGAGATCGACGAGTTCGTTTCCGTCCGAGTCGGTTTCGGTGAGCATCGCGCGCAGTCGGTCGAGCATCTCGGTGAACGCGGCAATTGCCTTCTGGGAACGCGTGTTCAGCAACGCGACCTGGCCGGCGGCGGCGTCGGCCAGCGCCTGCCCGAAGCCGATCCCGAGCCGCTCGGCGTGCACCGCGACGCACGCCTCGGCGCGGTCGCCGATGCCGCGGCGCGGGGTGTTGAGGATGCGGCGCAGGCTCACCGTGTCGTCCGGGTTGGCGAGCACCTTCAGGTACGCGACCAGGTCGCGGACCTCCTTGCGCTCGTAGAAGCGCACCCCGCCGACGACCTTGTACGGCACGCCGTGGCGGATGAAGACGTCCTCGAGTGCCCGGGAGGAGTTGTTGGTGCGGTAGAAGACGGCGACGTCGGCGAACTTGACCTCCCCGGCGGCGGTGAGCCGGTCGATCTCCGCGGCGACGAACTGCGCCTCGTCGTGTTCGTTGTCGGCGACATAGCCGACGATGAGATCGCCCTCGCCGGAGTCGGTCCACAGCTGCTTCTCGCGGCGTCCGGCGTTGCGGGAGATGACGGAGTTGGCCGCCGACAGGATGTTCTGCGTGGAGCGGTAGTTCTGCTCGAGCAGGATGGTCCGGGCGTCCGGGTAGTCGCGCTCGAACTCCTCGATGTTGCGGATCGTCGCGCCACGGAAGGCGTAGATGGACTGGTCCGCGTCGCCGACGACGCACAGTTCGCTCGGCGGCACCGGGCTCCCGTCTCCGGCCTCACCGACGAGCGTGCGCACCAGCACGTACTGTGCGTGGTTGGTGTCCTGGTACTCGTCGACGAGCACGTGGCGGAACCGGCGCCGGTAGTACTCGGCGACCTGCGGATGAGCCTGCAGCAGCGCGACCGTCTCGCCGATGAGGTCGTCGAAGTCGAAGGCGTTCGCCGATCGCAGCCGCTGCTGGTAGTGGGCGTACACGGTCGCGACGATGCGCGGCAGCTCCGCGGGGTCGCCGTCCGCGTCCGCGGCGGCCTCCTGCGGATCGATCAGCTCGTTCTTCAGGTTCGAGATCTGGGTGGCGAGCAGGCGCGCCGAGTACTTCTTGGTGTCGAGATCGAGATCCTTGACGATCATCGTGAGCAACCGGCGCGAGTCGTCGGCGTCGTAGATCGTGAAGTTCGAGTTCATGCCGGGCAGCAGGGCCGACTGGGCCCGCAGGATCCGCACGCAGCTGGAGTGGAACGTCGAGACCCACATGCTGTTGGCACGCGGCCCCACCAGCTGCGCGACGCGTTCGCGCATCTCGGCCGCGGCCTTGTTCGTGAACGTGATCGCCAGGATCTGACCGGCCGCGACACCGCGCTCGGCGAGCAGGTACGCGATCCGCCTGGTGAGCACCGCCGTCTTGCCGGAGCCGGCGCCGGCGACGATGAGCAGGGGACCACCGTCGTGGGTCACCGCTTCCCGCTGCTGGGGATTCAGGCCCGCGAGCAGCGAGTCGGACGAATCCGCACTCGCTCGCCGGGGTGAATCGGAGTCGGGGTGGCCGAAGGCAACGGGAGTGTTCATCGTCGTACCAAACTACCGGCGGACCCCGACAATCGCGTAGACGGGCGATCCGGACGTTCCGGCCAGGTCGCCCTTACTTGGCGACCGGATTCCACGGATGGCAGACTGGTTTGCATGTCATGTGACCGCTGTCGACCGGATGGACAGGATGCACTACGGTGTCGGTTTCCCAGCACCGACGCCTGACCGCACGGTCCTGATCCACCTCCGGCGGTAACGCCCACCGGTTCCGGAGCGATCCCAGTTCTGACGCGAGGAGATGACATGAGCACCAACATCGACGCTGCCACATCCGACTCTGCCGCCGACGTCCCCGCCAGCCAGGCGGAGATCGACGAACTTCGCAAGGAGATCGACCGACTCGACGCCGAGATTCTCGCCGCGGTCAAACGCCGCACCGAGGTCTCGCGAATCATCGGCCGTACCCGCATGGCTTCCGGCGGCACCCGTCTCGTGCACAGCCGTGAGATGAAGGTGCTCGAGCGGTTCAGCGATCTCGGCCAGGAGGGTCACACCCTGGCGATGCTGCTGCTCCGCCTCGGCCGCGGCCGACTCGGCCAGTAGTAGCCACAACCGACTCGGCCGGTAGCCGCACGGGCTTCCGGCCGTAGCCGTCGGCCTACTCGAAGGCGATGTACTTGGTTTCGAGGTACTCCTCGATGCCTTCATGTCCGCCTTCCCGTCCGATCCCCGACGCCTTGACCCCGCCGAACGGCGCGGCCACGTCGGAGATCACCCCGCGGTTGACCCCGACCATGCCGGATTCGATCGCCTCGGACACCCGCAGCGCACGATCGAGGCTGCGCGTGTACATGTAGGCGGCCAGGCCGTACTCGGTGGCGTTGGCCGCGGCGATCGCTTCGTCCTCGGTGTCGAATCCGGCCACCGCCGCCACCGGGCCGAAGACCTCTTCCCGCAGGATCCGCGCGGACGTCGGGACGTCGTCGAGGACGGTCGCCGGGTAGAACCAGCCCGGCCCGTCCGGAACCTTGCCACCGAGCCGCACCCGCGCACCGTTCGCGACCGCATCGTCGACGAGGGTGGTGACGGTGTCCTTCTGGTCGGCGTCGATCAGCGGTCCGAGTGTCGTGTCCGGATCGGTGCCCGGTCCGAGCCGGTAGGCGGCCATCTTCTCGGTGAGTTTCGCGACGAACTCCTCACGCACGGAGTTCGCGACGTGAATCCGGTTCGCGGCCGTGCAGGCCTCGCCCCCGTTGCGCAACTTCGCGGCGAGCGCGCCGTCGACCGCGGCGTCGAGATCGGCGTCGTCGAACACCAGGAACGGCGCGTTGCCTCCGAGTTCCATCGACGTGCGCAGCATCGCATGCCCTGCCTTCTCGGCCAGGGCGCGGCCGACGCTCGTCGACCCGGTGAAGGTGAGCTTGCGCAGTCGCGGGTCGTCGAGCAGCGGACCGGTCACGGCACCCGCGTGGGAGGTCGGCAGCACCGAGAGCACACCCTTCGGCAGGCCCACCTCCTCGAACACCCGGGCGAGCAGCAGCATCGTCAGCGGGGTCGCCGACGCCGGTTTGACGAGCATCGTGCAGCCGGCGGCCAGCGCCGGCGCGATCTTGCGGGTCCCCATCGCCAGCGGGAAGTTCCACGGCGTGATCGCCAGGCACGGGCCGACGGGCTGCTTCGTGACGAGAATGCGCCCGGTACCGGCCGGCGAATGGGTGTAGCGGCCCGCGATGCGGACCGCTTCCTCGGAGAACCAGCGAAGGAACTCGGCGCCGTAGCGAGCCTCGGCGCGGCTCTCCGGCAGCGCCTTGCCCATCTCGAGGCTCATCAGCAAGGTGAACTCCTCGGCGCGGGCGGTGACCGCCTCGAAGGCCGCGCGCAGCAGCTCACCGCGTTCGCGGGGCGCGGTCGCCGCCCACTCCGGCCCGGCCGCGACCGCCGCGTCCAGTGCTCTGGCCGCGTCGGCGGGACTCGCGTCGGCGACTTCGGTGAGGACCTTCCCGGTCGCCGGATCATGAACGGGAAAGGTCGCGCCGTTCTCCGCAGCGGCCCAGTCGCCGCCGAGGAACAGATCGGTGGGCACGGTTCGCAGCATCTCCGAGATGTCCATGTCCCCATCATGCGCCCGCGCATTTCACATCGGTTTCCGACCGACCGGTAACTTCCGTTCCGCACTAGTCTCTGCAGACATGGAAAACGTGACGCGAACCGCCCCGTGGCAACAGCTCGCCGAACATCGTGCGGAGATCGAGTCGCTGCACCTGCGCGAGTTGTTCGCGGCGGAACCGGGTCGCGCCGAGGCGTTCACGCTCACCGCCGCCGACCTGTACATCGACTACAGCAAGCACCTGATCACCGGCCGCACCCGCGAGTTGCTGCTCGACCTGGCCCGCGCGTGCGGCGTCGAAGCACACCGCGATCGGATGCTCGCCGGCGAGCACATCAACACCTCGGAGGACCGCGCGGTGCTGCACACGGCGCTGCGGCTTCCCCGCGAGGCGACGCTCACCGTCGACGGCCAGGATGTCGTCGCCGACGTGCACGCGGTGCTCGACAAGATGGGTGAATTCACCGACCGGGTCCGTGACGGCCGGTGGCGCGGCGCCACAGGGGAACGCATCACCACGGTCGTCAACATCGGCATCGGTGGGTCGGATCTGGGTCCGGTGATGGTGTACCGGGCGTTGCGGCACTACGTCGACGCCGGTGTCGAGGCCCGGTTCGTCTCCAACATCGATCCGGCGGATCTGACCCACAACCTGCAGGGTCTCGACCCGGCCCGGACGCTGTTCGTCGTTGCGTCCAAGACGTTCTCGACGCTCGAAACCCTGTCGAACGCGACCGCGGCGCGGCGCTGGCTGGTCGCGGCGCTCGGCGAGGACGCCGTCGCGAAGCACTTCGTCGCGGTGTCCACCCACAAGGAGCGGGTCGTCGAGTTCGGGATCGACCCGGAGAACATGTTCGGGTTCTGGGACTGGGTCGGCGGCCGGTATTCGGTGGGCTCGGCGATCGGGTTGTCGGTGATGGCCGCGATCGGCAGGGAGCGGTTCGCGGAACTGCTCGCCGGGTTCCACGCGATGGACACCCATTTCGCGACGGCGCCGCTCGAATCGAACGCGCCGGTGCTGCTCGGTCTGCTCGGCGTCTGGTACACCAGCTTCCTCGGGGCGCAGTCCCGCGCGGTACTGCCCTACAGCAACGATCTGGTGCGGTTCCCCGCGTATCTGCAGCAGCTGACGATGGAGTCGAACGGCAAGTCGGTGCGCTCGGACGGCACCGCGGTGGACTATCCGACCGGGGAGATCTTCTGGGGTGAGCCGGGCACCAACGGCCAGCACGCGTTCTACCAGCTCCTGCATCAGGGCACGCACCTGATCCCGGCGGACTTCATCGGCTTCGCCCGCCCCCTCGACGACCTGCCGACGATCGACGGACGCGGCTCGATGCACGACGTGCTCATGTCGAACTTCTTCGCGCAGTCGACGGTGCTCGCGTTCGGCAAGTCCGCCGAGCAGATCCGCGCCGAAGGCACCGACGAGGCGCTGGTGCCGCACAAGGTGATGCCCGGCAACCGCCCGTCGACGACGGTCCTGGCCCCGTCGCTGACCCCCTCCACGCTGGGTCAGCTGATCGCGCTGTACGAACACGAGGTGTTCGTGCAGGGCGTGATCTGGGGTATCGATTCGTTCGACCAGTGGGGTGTCGAACTCGGCAAGGCGCAGGCGCTCGCGCTGGAACCGGCGCTGACCGAGCCGGAAGAGCCCGCATCCCTGGGGGATTCGTCGACGGACGCGCTGATCCGCGAGTACCGGCGGCTCCGCAACAGCTGACGATCTACGCGGCTTCTGCGAATTCGCTCGTGCCGCAGGAGGAGCGGATTCCGAAGCGGTGGGCGAATTCGACTGCCGGGCGATAACGACGCGACGACCGTCAGGCGGCCCGGGGATTCGACCACGCGGCGGTGGTGTGGGTGTGGCCGCTCTCGTCGATCAGGCGGGCCGGCATACCGTACTGCTCGAGCCAGCGCATCGCCCCGAGGCCTCGGCGCAGAGCGGTCGCACAGGCCGCGTCCGCCCACACCGCGTCCGCGGCGATGACGGTGACCTCGCGCCACAGCGAATCCCGGGAGTCCCCAGCCGTGCGCGTCGACATCGCGGCACCGGCCGGGAGTTCGACGGTTCCGCCCCCGGGCAGGTCGATCTGCCAGCCGCCGGCCGGGCAGTTGCCGGCGGTGGCCATCGTTTCGCCCATCCGCACCAGGACTCCGCATTCGAGGTCGCGGGCCACCGCGGCGGCGGCCCGGTCGACGGTGTCGGCCTTCGCGGTCTCGCTGATGTCCAGGCTCACCCCGTACGGGGTGAGGACGGTCTCGCCGTCGAGTTGCACGTCGAGGTAGGTGGGCAGCGGGTGGATCGGCGCCGTGGAGGCCTCGTCGAGGTCGGCGTCGTCGGCCGACAGCGGATCGACGACGCCGTCGGTCATCCGGGCCGCCCACAACGCCGAGCGCAGCAGCACCGACAGCCGGGGGCTGACCTGCACCGGGATGCCCTGCGCGAGGTTGACGGCGTGGATCTCGGCGTCGCCGCGCTGCGGATTGCAGGCCGCTTCGGACTCGATGACGATGTCCCGCACGAGCCGCTCGGCGTCGCGCAACGCATCGTACTCGGTCACGGCCAGCGTGACTCGTTCCCCCCACCCCCGCCATCTGCTGAATCTGATCATGACGGGCTCCACGCACGTTCGATTCGGTGACGATGCCTACCAGTATGCCCCGGTCACAGTCTGGCCAGAATCCCAGCGGTGTCGACCCCGGTCGGCAGGGTGCCCAGCGCGATGCCCCAGTCGTGGTCGAGGCGGCTCGCGCAGAACGCGTCGGCGACGGCCGGATGCCCGTGCCGCACCAGTTGCGCACCCTGCAGGACCAGGGCCATGAGTTCGACGACCCGCCGGGCCCGGTATTCGACGTTCTCGAGGTCGGCGAGTTCCTTGCCGACCCGGGAGATCGCGTCGTCGAGCCGGCGATCGGCGCCCTCGGCGAGCCGGGCCTCGGCGAAGAACGCCTCGACGGTGTCGGGTTGCTTGATCATGGCGCGCAGCGCATCGAGCGCGGCGACGTTGCCGGATCCCTCCCAGATCGACATGAGGGGCGACTCCCGGAACAGCCGGGGCATGCCCGACTCCTCCGCGTAGCCGTTGCCGCCGAGGCATTCGAGGGCCTCGGCGGCGTGCGCCGGTGCCCGCTTGCACACCCAGTACTTGGTGACGGCGAGTGCGATGCGTCGCAGCGCAGCCTCCTGCGGGTCGCCCGAGGCGCGGTCGGTGGCGCCGGCCAGCCGCATCATCATCGTCGTCGCCGCCTCGGATTCGACGACGAGATCGGCGAGCACGTTCCGCATGAGCGGCTGGTCGATCAGCAATGCGCCGAACGCTTTCCGGTGACGCGCGTGGTGCACCGCGCGCAGCGCGGCCATCCGCATGCCCATCGACGAACCGATGACGCAGTCGAGCCGGGTCATGTTGACCATCTCGATGATGGTCGCGACACCGCGCCCCTCGGGTCCGACGAGCCAGCCGGTCGCACCCTGGTATTCGATCTCCGAGGACGCGTTGGACTTGTTGCCGAGCTTGTCCTTGAGCCGCTGGATGTGGATGCGGTTGCGGGTGCCGTCGGGAAGCACGCGCGGCAACAGGAAACAGCTCGGCCCGTGTTCGGTCTGCGCGAGGGTCAGGAACAGGTCCGACATCGGGGCCGACGTGAACCACTTGTGCCCGACGATCGTGTGGCTGCCGTCGGCGTTCGGTGTCGCGGTGGTGGTATTGGCGCGCACGTCGGAGCCGCCCTGCTTCTCCGTCATGGACATGCCCGCGATCAGCCCGCGCTTCGAACTCGGTTCGCGCAGACCGAAGTCGTAGTGGGGTGCCGCGAGCAGCGGTTCGTAGCGTTCGGCGAGTTCGGGGTTGTGCCGCAATGCGGGGATCGCCGCGTAGGTCATCGAGATCGGGCACATGTGCCCGGCGTCGGCCTGTCCCCACGTGTAGAACTTCGCGGCGCGGGCGACGTGGGCGCCCGGCCGCGGGTCGCGCCAGGGCGCGCCGTGCAGTCCGTGTTCGACGGCGACGGTCATCAGGTCGTGCCAGTGCGGGTGGAACTCGACCTCGTCGATGCGGTTGCCGTAACGGTCGTGGGTGTGCAGGACGGGCGGGTACTCGTTGGCGAGTCGGCCCCAGTCCTGGGCGCGGGCGCCGCCGGCGAGGACACCGAGGGCGCGCACCTCGTCCTCGGCCCAACCGGCACCTTCGCGGCGCAGTCCCTCGAGCAGCGACGCGTCGTCGGCGGCGTCGTAGGGCACGAGGTCGGGGACCTGGTTGAACACCTCGTGGGTGGGCGGGAAGGTCGGGGTCATCGGGGAACTCCCAGTGCTCGGAGGGCGAATACGGTGAGGTCGGGGATGGTGCCGGTCGCGGCGGCACCGGTGTGCAGGGGGTCGGTGAGCACCTCGCCGACCGCGCCGACGAGGGCGGCCGCGGCGAGGCCGGTGTCCTGCTCGGGGAACTCGCCGGTGCCGATGCCGTAGCCGATCGCGTCGGCGAACACGGCCGCGAACGCGCGGCGGAGCACGAGCCGTTCCGCGTCGAGTGCCGCGTCGACCGGTTCGGCGAGCAGGGTGTAGGCGAGCCGGGGGTTGCGCAGCGCCCGTTGCGCGAAGGTCTCGACGATCGCGGCGACCTTTCCGGTGCCGGACCCGGCGGCGGAGGCTGCGGCGGTCACGGCCTCGACCTCGCGGGCGCACAGGTCACGGAAGATCCGGACCATCAGGTCGGACTTGTCGGTGTAGTGACGGTAGACGGTGCCGGTGGCGACTCCGGCGCGTTCGGCGACGGCGGCGATGGACAGCGCGCGGTAGCCGTGCTCGGAGAGCAGCGCGACCGCGGCGGCGGCGATCGCGGCACGGCGGTCTTCGAGTCGCTGCTCGACGGCAGCGGTCCGGCGGTAGGCCACGCAAGAATTGAACCTCAGTTCATCCCTTGGGTCAACGGTCGGCGCTACGGTCGAAGGTGTGAACCGGCTCAGCGTGGTGGACGAGATCTTCCTGCACCGGCACCGAGGATTCGGCCTGCCGGTGGTCATGCAGGGGCTGTGGCGCAGCGACGACACCGTCGACCTGCCGCTGTTGATCTCCCTGCACGACGCCCTCGCCGGCGGTCCGCTCGGCCGGCGGGTCGTACGATCCCGCGTGCCCGGCGCACGCCCCCGATTCGAACCGAGCGTCGAATCGCGGCCCCTGCACTACCCGACCGCCCCGATCCCCGACGACGGCATCCTCGCGTGGGCGGACGCGCAGGCCGAGGTCGACGTCGACCCGGAGCGGCACCCGGGCTGGGCCCTGACGGCCGCCCCCCTCGACGGTGGCGGCACCGTCGTCTCGCTCGTGTGCTCCCACGTGCTGGTCGACGCCCGCGGCCTGCTCGACGCCGTCACCGACGGCCTCGCCGGCACGGTCGAAGCACCGAGCGCCGAGCGCACGTCGGATGTCCGCGATGCCGTCGACCTGATCCGCCGGGTCGGTCGCGGCCTGCGCGGGGTGCGCTACTCCCCCGCCTCCGGCGACGGCCCGGCGCCCCGGCCGGTCACCGCCAGGCCGGTCACCGCGCTGCTCGACATCGACGCCGCACGATGGGACCGGGCGGCCGAGGCCGACGGCGGCACCCCCAATGCGCTGTTCCTCGCCGTCGGCGCGGGCATCGCCCGTCGCGCCGGGGTGCCCTCCCCCGTGCGAATCGCGGTGCCGGTGGACTCCCGCAACGCCGGGACCGCCGCGAACGGCGTGACGACCACCGAGGTCGTCGTCGGACCGACGGACAGCCCCGCGCGGATCCGCGAGGCGGCGCGCGAGGCGTACCGGCGACCGCCCGAAGGCGCTCCCCACGGCATCCCCGACGAGATCCTGCAACTCGTCCCCGATCGGCTGGCCGCGCGGCTCGCGGCGGGTGCCGGCGAGCGAGATGTGTTGTGTTCCAACATCGGACCGATCCCCCAGAGCCTCGAGACGTTCGGACCGCACCGCACCGTGGGTTTCGCCGCGCGGGCGATGCACCCGGGCCTGCCCGCGCCCCGAGCCACCACGTCGACACACCTGTCGGCCTACCTGTGCAGGCTGGGCGGGCACTACACGCTCTCGCTCGTCGCGCTCGACACCGATCGGTTCCCGGACGCCGCGACCTTGCGCGTGTACGCCGATGCCGAACTCGCCGATCGCGGACTCGAGGCCCGGCCCTGGTGACCGCGGGACGGCGAACACCGGCAGCTGTGACGGCCCGTCACGTACAGTTGCGCACATGACCCCCGAGACCCTGGTCACACTCGCCGGCGGCGCGGTCCGCGGCAGCCGCGTCGGCGACCTCCTGTCGTGGCGGGGCATCCCGTACGCGCAGCCGCCGGTCGGCCCGCTGCGACTGCGGGCGCCGCAGCCGGTGCAGCCGTGGACCGGGGAACTCGACGCGACGCGCTTCGGCAATGCGGCGTGCCAGGCCCCGAGAGGCGCCTTCACCGGCAGCCGGGAACGCCTGGCGATCAGCGAGGACTGCCTGACCCTCAACGTCATCGCTCCCGCCGCCCGGTCGGCGACGCCGCGCCCGGTGATGGTGTTCGTGCACGGCGGCGCCTACACGCTCGGCACGAGCGCGCTGTCGCTCTACGGCGGACAGTCGCTGGTGCGCCGCGGCGACGTGGTCTACGTGTCGCTCAACTACCGGCTCGGCAGCCTCGGCTACCTCGATTTCTCGGCGTTCTCGACCCCGGCCCGGCGGTTCGACTCCAACCTGGGGCTGCGCGACCAGGTGGCCGCCCTCGAATGGGTGCAGCGCAACATCGCCGCGTTCGGCGGCGACCCCGGCAACGTGACCGTATTCGGCGAGTCCGCGGGCGGCAACGCGGTCACCACCCTGCTGGCGACCCCCGCCTCGCGCGGTCTGTTCGCGCAGAGTTCCGCACCGGACCTGGTGGTCGATGCGCCGCGCGCCGCCGAGTGGGCCGCGCGCTTCGTCGAACTGCTCGGCGCCGACGCCGATTCCGCGGCGGCCGCGCTCGACGCCGCGACGCCCGCCGAACTCGGCCGCACCGGGAACCGGCTGTCCCGGGAGACGCTGCACGCCTCCCCCGGCCTGCACGTGTTCGGTCCGGTGGTCGACGGCGACTTCCTGCCCACCCATCCGCTCGACGCGTACGAATCGGGTGCGGCGCAACGGGTTCCGTTGATCATCGGCACCAACGACCGGGAAGGCGCCCTGTTCCCGCGATTCCTCGACGGATTGCCGACGAACCCGGACCGCATCGACCGGATGTTCGCGCTCACCGACGAAGCGGCCCGCGACCGCGTCGTGTCGGCCTATCCGGGTTATCCGGGTGAACGGGCCGCCGTCGATCTCGGCGGCGACCTCACCTTCTGGTATCCGTCGATCCAGATCGCGCAGGCCCATTCGCGGTTCGCACCCACCTACAGCTACCGCTTCGACTTCGCGCCCCGGCTCGCGCGCGTGTCCGGGTTCGATGCGACGCACGCGGTGGAACTGCTCTCGGTGTTCGATCAGGTGGACACGCCACTGGGCCGGGCGTACACGGCCCTCGGGGGTCGCCGCGGGCTGCGCCTCGTCAGCGACGCCGTGCAGCGGCACTGGCTGCACTTCGCACGGCACGGTGAGCCGTTGCCGTCGTGGCCGCAGTACGACGAGCGGGAGCGCGCGACGACGATCTTCGACGTGCCGACCCGGGTGGAACACGATCCGCGGCGGGAACGCCGGCTCGCCTGGGAGGGCTACGCGGGCTATCGCACCCCCGTCTGCCCGTAGCGGATCACTTCGCGACGGTCAGCAGGAACGCCACGTCCTCGAGGGCGGCCACGCTGTGCCGCGACTGGGGAATCACGAGGAAGTCCCCGGCCGAACCCTTCCAGGACTGGTCCCCAGCGATCAGCGACAACTGCCCGGACAGAACCTGGATGGTCGCCTCCCCGGGACTGTCGTGCTCGCCGAGTTCGTGTCCGGCGAGCAGCGCGATCACCGTCTGCCGAAGGTGCTTGGTGTGCCCGCCGAGCACGGTCTGCGAACTGCGCCCGTTGCTCGATGCCGCCGCGAGTTTGAGCTGCTGCCGGGCCATGGCGGTGAGGGAGAGCTTGTCCATCTTCGCAGTATGGCCCACCCCGCGGGCGCGGTCTCAGGTTCGCGAGTACCCGACCCAGCGGAACCGGATACCGGACCGGGACTGCTGCCATTCGCCCTGTTCGGTGACCGTCCAGCCCGGTCCGATCTCGGGAGCGACGGCGTCACCGTCCACGTCGAGATCGACCTCGGTGACCAGCAGCCGCGTCGCGTGCGGCATGGCCTGCGCGTAGATCTGGCCACCGCCGATGACGGCGGCGTCGGCACCGTCGACGAGGCCCAGCGCCGCCTCGACGCTGCCGGCGACCTCGGCTCCGTCGGCGGTCCAGTCGGGGTTGCGGGTGACGACGATGTTGCGCCGGCCCGGCAGCGGCCGGAACTTCGCAGGCAGCGAATCCCAGGTGAGCCGTCCCATGACGACGGGCAGCCCCATCGTGGCTTCCTTGAAGAACGCCATGTCCTCCGGGATGTGCCACGGGATCGTCCCGTCCCGTCCGATGACGCCGCCGCGGGCCTGGGCCCAGATCAGGGTCAGCGCCCCGGTCACACCGCCACCGGCGCCTTGATCGCGGGATGGTGCCGGTAGCCGACGACCTCGACGTCCTCGAACTCGTAGTCGAACAGCGAATCCCGGCGGTTCAGCTTCAGCGTCGGGTACTCGTAGGCCTCGCGCCCGAGCTGCTCGGTGACCTGCTCGATGTGGTTGTCGTAGATGTGGCAGTCGCCGCCGGTCCAGATGAACTCGCCGACCTCGAGGCCGGTCTGCTGCGCCACCATGTGGGTGAGCAGCGCGTAGCTGGCGATGTTGAACGGCACGCCGAGGAACAGGTCGGCGCTGCGCTGGTAGAGCTGGCAGCTGAGCTTGCCGTCGGCGACGTAGAACTGGAAGAACGCGTGGCACGGCATCAGCGCCATGTCGTCGAGGTCGGCGACGTTCCAGGCGGAGACGATCATGCGCCGCGAATCCGGGTTGTTGCGGATCGTCTCGAGGACCTGGCTGATCTGGTCGATGTGTTCGCCGCTCGGGGTCGGCCAGGACCGCCACTGCACGCCGTAGACGGGTCCGAGCTCGCCGTCGGCGTCGGCCCATTCGTCCCAGATGGTGACGCCGTGCTCCTGCAGCCATCGCACGTTCGAGTCGCCGCGCAGGAACCACAGCAGCTCGTACACGATGGACTTGAGGTGGACCTTCTTCGTGGTGATCAGCGGGAATCCCTGTGCGAGGTCGAAGCGCATCTGATGCCCGAACAGGCTGCGCGTCCCGGTCCCGGTGCGGTCGGCCTTCGGGGTGCCCGTCTCGAGGACGAGGCGCAACAGGTCTTCGTACGGGGTCGGCACAGTCACGCCGGCAAGTTTACGGCTTCCCCGCGGTGTGCCCTTGTGGCGGCTGGAGCCGCCACAAATAGACACGGGCAGCCGTAGGCTGCACCCTATGCCCGAACTGCCCGAGGTGGAGGCACTGGCCGGGTTCCTGCGGGAGCACGCGGTCGGCTCGGTCGTGGGCCGCATCGACGTCGCGTCGATCAGCGTGCTGCAGACCGCCGACCCGCCGATCACGGCCCTGCAGGGCCGCGACATCACCGGCGCGCGCCGCTTCGGCAAGTTCCTGTGCCTCGACTGCGGCGACCTCTCGCTCGTCACCCACCTGTCGCGAGCCGGGTGGCTGCGCTGGATCGACGACCCGTCGCCCACACCACCGCGCCCCGGCAAGGGACCGCTCGCGCTCCGCATCCACCTGTTCACCCCCGACGCGACGACCCCCGCCGTCGACCTCACCGAGGCCGGCACCCGCAAGCGGCTGGCCGTCTGGGTCGTCGAGGACCCCCACAAGGTGCCCGGCATCGCACGGCTCGGACCGGACGCGCTCGACGTCACCGCCGACGACCTCGCGAGACTGCTGCGCGGCAGCACGTCGCGGCTCAAGACCGTGCTCGTCGACCAGTCCGTCCTCGCCGGGATCGGCAACGCCTACTCCGACGAGATCCTGCACACTGCACGCCTGTCGCCCTTCGCGACCGCGGGCCGCCTCACCGAGGACCGGATCCACGCCCTGCACGACGCGATGCGCGCGACCCTCACCGACGCGGTCGCGCGGTCGGTGGGACAGGACGCCGCGCGCCTGAAGGGCGAGAAACGATCCGGGATGCGGGTGCACGCGCGTACAGGCCTGCCGTGCCCGGTGTGCGGCGACACCGTCCGCCAGGTCGAGTATTCGGAACGGTCCTTCCAGTACTGCCCGACCTGTCAGACCGGCGGCAAGATCCTCGCGGACCGGAAACTGTCCCGGCTGCTGAAGTAGCTTGCACGGGGTGGAGATCTCGACTCGGATGCGCGACTCGGTCCGCGCGCTATCGCCCGGTTACTTCGCGTTCGTCATGGCCGCCGGCATCGTCTCGATCGGGCTGCACCTGGAGGGCCACTCCGTGGCGTCGACGGCCGTACTGGTCGTCGCGGCCGTGGGGTACGCGGTGCTGGTGGTGCTGTCGCTGTGGCGGCTGATCGCGTTCCGGCACGACATGCGTGCGGACATGGCCGACTCGGGCCGCGCGTTCGGGTTCTTCACGTTCATCGCGGGCAGCAACGTCCTCGGAATCCGCCTGATGACCGAGGGCTGGCATTCGACCGCGGCGGTGCTGCTCGTCGTCGCCGCCGTCACCTGGCTGGTGCTCGGCTACGTGATTCCGTGGACGGCGGTTCTCGGCACCACGCAGCGCCCGGTGCTCGCGAAGGCCAACGGCACCTGGTTCGTCTGGGTGGTCGCGAGCGAATCCGTCGCGATCGCCGCGGCCACCCTGCAGCCGGTGTACCGCGATTTCGAACGGCTGCTCGCGGCGGTGGCCGTCTTCACGTGGGGTGTCGGCCTGTTCCTGTACGCCGCGGCCGGCATCTTCGTGGCGGCACGGCTGCTGCAGTATCCGCTGCGCCCGACCGAGCTGACCGCCCCCTACTGGGTGTCGATGGGCGCGTGCTCGATCACCGTGGTGGCCGGCTCCCGCATCGTGGAGATGGCCGACGCACCCATGGTCGAGGCCACCCGCGGACTGATCGCGGGCCTGGCCGTCGTGATCTGGGCGTTCGCGACCTGGCTGTTCCCGCCTCTGATCGCGGCGGGCTGGTGGCGTCACCGCACCCACCGGGTTCCGCTGACCTACGACTCGTCGCTGTGGTCGATCGTGTTCCCGCTCGGCATGTACGCGGTCGCCGGGATCTACCTCGGCCGCGCCGACGAGCTGCCCCTCGTCGGCATGGTCGGCTCCGTCGAACTGTGGGTCGCGGTCGTCGCCTGGGTCCTGGTGTTCGCGGGGATGCTGCACCGGATCTGGACGAGGGTGCTGCGCGACCCCACCCGCACCCCCGGAGCCACCGACACCGGGGCGTGATCGACGACGGTGACATCGTCCGAGGCCGTTTCCGGCGGACGACTACGGTATCGGGTGTGAGCGTCGAACTCGTGGACACCGAGACGGTGCGCGGCAGCCTGCATGTTCCCGACGGCCCGCCGCGCGGCGCGGTCGCGTTGACCCACGGCGCCGGCGGCACCAGCGACGCCGCGATCCTGCAGCGTGTGTGCGACCGTTTCGCCGAGCACGGATTCCTCTCGTTGCGGTACGACCTGCCGTTCCGCCGGCGCAATCCGAAGGGTCCGCCGCAGCCGTCGCGCGCGGCCGAGGACCGTGCCGGGGTCGCCGCGGCCGCGGCGGCACTGCGGAACCGCACCGACGGTCCGCTGCTGCTCGGCGGTGTCTCCTACGGGGGCCGGCAGACGTCGATGCTCGTGGCGGAGCAGCCGAAGATCGCCGACGCGCTCGTGCTGATCTCGTATCCGTTGCATCCGCCGGGCAAGCCCGAGAAGGCCCGCACCGAGCACCTGCCCGACGTCGCGGTGCCCGCGGTGTTCGTCCACGGTGCCCGCGACCCGTTCGGGACCGTCGCCGAACTGCTGGAGGCATCCGCTCTGATCCCGGCGGCGACCGCGCTCGTCGAGGTGCCTGCCGCCGGTCACGACCTGAGCCGCGCGAAAACCGACCCGTCCGGTGAGGCGGTCGCCGCGGTGCTGAAACTGCTCGAGGAGACACTGTGAGCGAGGCAACCGACTCGGCCATCGACAGCCTGCTGTCCGAACTGCGCGGCAGGCTCGACGACGCCGACACCGACCCGGCGATGCTGCGCGGCCTGCTCGAGGCCGTGCTGGTGGTGGGGTCGGGTCTCGAACTCGATTCGATGCTGCAGCGCATCGTGCAGACCGCGGTATCGCTGCTCGATGCCCGCTACGGTGCGCTCGGGGTCCGCGCCGCGGACGGTGGCCTGTCCGAATTCGTGTACGAGGGAATCAATCCCACCGAGCGCAGCCGGATGGGTCACCTGCCGGAGGGCCGCGGTCTCCTCGGGTTGCTCATCAACGACCCGAAACCGGTGCGGCTGGGGGACCTGTCCACGCACCCCGCCTCGGTCGGGTTCCCACCGAACCATCCACCGATGAAGAGCTTCCTCGGCACGCCGATCATGATCCGCGGCAAGGTGTTCGGCAGCATCTACCTCACCGAGAAGCTGGACGCTCCGGCGTTCACCGAGGAGGACGAGGTCATCATCAAGGTCCTCGCGACCTCGGCGGGCATGGCCGTCGAAAACGCCCGGCTGTTCGAGGGTTCGGTCACCCGCGGACGCTGGCTGGCCGCGATGGCTTCGATCAACGCGCGTCTGCTCGTCGGCGGGTCGGTCGACGAAACGCTCGGGTCGCTCACCGGTCAGGTCCGCGACCTCGCACGCGGCGCCGGTGCTTTCGTCGTCCTGGTGGACGGCTCGCACGGCACTGTGCGCGCCGCGTCACCCGCCGCACCGGCGACCGGGCCGGTCCTCATCGATCTCACCGATTCGCCTGTGCTGGAAGCTCTTCGATCGCGGCGCCCGGTGCGCACCGAGACTCTGGAGGGGTTGCCGTCGGCGGGTGCGGGCACCGCGGGGAGCGCGGTGGTGCTGCCGTTGTCGGCGACCTCCCCCGTCACCGGTGTGCTGATCGTGACGCGCGCGCCCGGCACCGACCCGTGGGACAGCGAGGACGTCGCGCACCTCGAATCGATGGCGAATCTCGCCGCGGTGGCACTCGAGTTCGCCGAGCAGCAACGCAAGAAGCGGCTGCTCGACGTCCTCGCCGATCGCGATCGGATCGCACAGGACCTGCACGACAACGTGATTCAGCGCCTGTTCGCCACAGGCATGAGCCTGCAGAGCGCGATGGTGCCCGGTGCCGATCCCCAGCGGGTCTCGGAAGTGGTCCAGCATGCGGTGGAACAGCTGGACCGGACCGTACGCGAGATCCGGACCACGATCTTCGATCTGCACACCACGGGCGCGGCGGCATCGACGAGTCTGCGCCGGCGACTGCTCGACGCGGTCGGCGACCTGAGCATCCACTCGTCCGTCGCCCCGAACGTGCAGTTCGTCGGTCCGATCGACACCCTCGTCCCCGACCGGATCCACCCGCACGCCGAGGCGGTGCTGCGGGAGGGGCTGAGCAACGCGCTGCGGCATTCGCAGTCCGACAAGATCACCGTCTCGGTGACCGCCGGCGAGTCGTTCTCCATCGAGATCGTCGACAACGGAACGGGTTTGCCGGCGACCCCGCGTCGCAGCGGGCTGGCGAATCTGGAACGCCGCGCCGAGCAGTGCGCGGGCGAGTGCAGCATCGGACCCGGCCCGGACGGCGGCACCCGCGTGCTGTGGACGGTGCCGCTCTGACCGGACCGCCCCGGCCGGGCCGGCACGGTCAGGCGGGACCGTTCCCGCGTTCCTTGCGCAGTTCGGTCGCCAGCACCGCGGCCTGCGTGCGTCGCTGCATGCCCAGTTTCGACAGCAGCCGCGAGACGTAGTTCTTGATCGTCTTCTCCGCCAGGAACAGCCGCTCCGCGATCTCGCGGTTGGTCAGGCCCTCACCGATCAGTTCGAAGACGGCCCGTTCCTGCTCGGACAGCTCGGCCAGCGGATCGGCGGTCCGGGAGGCGCGGATGCGGTCCATGAGCGCGGCGGTGGCGCGGCTGTCGAGCAGCGACCCGCCTTCCCCGACCGTCCGGATCGCCGAGACCAGATCGGTGCCCAGGATCTGCTTGAGCACGAACCCGGACGCGCCCGCCATGATTGCGTCGAACAGCGCTTCGTCGTCCGCGAAGGACGTGAGCATCAGGGCCCGCAGTTCCGGCATCCGCGCCCGCAGCTCACGGCACAACTCGACGCCGTTGCCGTCCGGCAGGCGCACATCGAGCACCGCCACCTCCGCACCGCTGCCGGGGATGCGCGCCAGCGCCTCCCCCACCGACGCCGCCTCACCGACGACGGTGAAATCCGGCACGCTGCTGAGCAGGTCGACCAGACCACGCCGGACGATTTCGTGATCGTCGACGAGAAACACGCGAGGCATCGGAGCCACCTTCCTTTCACACGGTCGGGTCCATCGTCCCAGTTCGGTGCAACCGTGGCGACGTCGGGCCGTTCGACGACTGTTTCGGGACCTTCGCCCGCTGCGCGCAGCACCTGCGGTGGGTGATCCTCGTGGAAACATCCCGTGACCTGCGTGAGGTGCCCGACGAGACGAGGAGTTCGACATGGCCGTCCCGAGCGACACCTGGACCACCGGAGACACCGAGATCATCGCGCGCGCCGTCATCGAGGCACCGTCGATCCACGACACCCAGCCCTGGAACCTCCGCCTGCCGGGCCGTTCCGCTGAACTCGACGAGCGGCTCGAGTTCGCCGAGCCGGGTCTCGATCCGCTGCGGCCGGACCGGTTGATCTCGTGCGGTACGGCACTGGCCAACCTCGAACTGGGTATCCGCGTCCTGGGCTGGCGCACTCGCACCACGCTCCTGCCGGACCCGGAACGACCCGAGTTGATCGCGCGGGTCGACGCCGTGGAGGTGCATCCCCCGTCGGGTTCCGACCTGCGCTTCTACGCCGCGATCTCGCATCGCCGCAGTCATCGTGAATCGTTCGCGCGGATTCCCGTGGCGGCGGAGACCCTCGCGGACGTGATGGCCGCGGTCGCCGAGGTACCCGGTGTGCAGGTGCGGTTGCTGGCGTCCGACGAGGCGCCGGTCCTGGCCGACACGCTGACCTACTCGGCGGAGGAGGTCCGCCGCAACCCGCACTACCAGCGCGAGATGTTCTCGTGGACATCGCACTGGCAGCCCGAGGGCAGCGCGGAGGTCGTCACCGACTGGGACGCCGGCCTGGACGTGGGCGGCGCCGCCGGCAAGGCGCTGGTCACCACCGGCATTCCCAACACCACCGCTCTCGCCGAGGCGATCGACCGGGAGTCGGTGCTGGTGTTCACCACCGCCACGTCGGAGCCGCTCGATCTGATCCGGGTGGGGATCGCGACCGAACGTGCCTGGCTGGCCGCGGTCGATGCCAGGCTCTCGGCGTCGGTGCTCACCCACCCCCTGCGCGTCGAGGACTCGGCGGCGCGGTTCGCCGACCGGCTCTCCCTGCCGGGACTGCCGCAACTGATCATGCGCATCGGATACTGACACCGAGACGAGGGATTCGCACTGTGACAAGACGACTCACGGACATCGAACTGCTCCGCGAACTCGAACCGGTCGCCGAGGAGAACGTCAACCGGCACCTGGCGATGGCGAAGGACTGGCATCCGCACGACTTCGTCCCCTGGGACGACGGCCGGAACTTCGCGGCGCTGGGCGGCGTCGACTGGGATCCGGAGCAGTCCTCGCTCAGCGAGACGGCGAAGGCCGCGATGATCACGAATCTGCTCACCGAGGACAACCTGCCGTCGTACCACCGCGAGATCGCCGAGCATTTCGGTTTCGACGGGGCGTGGGGCACGTGGGTGGGGCGGTGGACCGCCGAGGAGAACAAGCACTCGATCGTCATGCGTGACTATCTGGTGGTCACCCGCGGGGTCGATCCGGTGGCGCTCGAGAACGCGCGGATGGAGCACATGACGAACGGGTTCGCGCCCGGCGCCACGTCGATGCTCGATTCGGTGTCGTACGTGACCTTCCAGGAACTGGCCACCCGCGTCTCCCACCGCAACACCGGCAAGGCGTGCGGCGATCCGATCGCGGACCGGATGCTCGCACGGGTCGCCGCGGACGAGAACCTGCACATGATGTTCTACCGCAACATCGTCGAAGGGGCGCTCGACATCGCACCCGATCAAGCCCTCGAGGCGGTTCTGAAGGTCCTCACCAACTTCCGGATGCCGGGCGCGTCGATGGCGGGCTTCCGGCGCAACGCCGTGCTCATCGCCAAGGGCGGCATCTACGACCTGCGTCAGCATCTCGACGACGTCGTGCAGCCGGTGCTGCGCAAGTGGCGGATCTTCGAACGCACCGACTTCGGTGCGCGCGGTGAGGATCTGCGCGAGCAGCTCGACCGGTTCCTGGTGGACCTCGAGGCACAGGCGGTGCGGTTCGAGGAGTCCCGCGACCGCGCGCTCGCGCGGCAGGCCCGTAGAGGAGAGAAGGTGGACGCGTGAGTGCCCCGACCGAGAAGCCGGCGGACGAGCTGTTCCACGCGGTCCTGGAGATGGCGCGGAACGCCAAGCAGCAGAACGCGTCCGGCTGGCTGCGCGCCCGCTACGCGTCCGAGCACACTGAGGACGCCGCGTATCTGACGTCGCTGATGCTGGGGGTTCTCATCGAGAACGACGCGATCCGCCGCGGGGTGCACCCGGCGGACGTGTGGGCACAACTCCGCGAGCGGGGAATCGACGAGTTCGGCTGAGCCGCAGCCGAATCCCCACCGGCGGGTGGCGGCTCGGCCCCGTGGGACCGAACCGCCACCCGTTACGGCACGTCGTACGGGCGCACCACGATGACCGGGCAGTCCGCGGTCTGGATCAGCGCGTTGCTGGTCGAACCGAGCAGCAGGCCCTTGAATCCCCCGCGACCACGGGTGCCGACGACGAGAAGCTGTGCGGTCTCGGCGTATTCGCTCAGGACCCGCACCGGCCGGTCCCGCGCGACCACCCGTTCCACCACGACGTCCGGGTAGCGTTCCCGGAACCCGGCGAGGCGCTCGGCGAGCACCACTTCCTCCCCGGTCTGGATGGTGCTCCACTGCGGATCCTCGGGCACCGCACCGAGCGACGGCTGGACGCTGACGTCGCTCCACACGTTGACGGCGACGAGGGTCGCTCGTCGTGCCGCGGCCTCCTCGAACGCGACCTCGACGGCCGCCTCGCAGGATTCGGAGCCGTCGACACCGACGACGACCGGCCCCTCGGCGGGCGGTGCACCGTCGAGGGTGCGCCCGCGCACCACCGCGACCGGTGCGTGCGAATGCGCGGCGACCGCGAGCGTCACCGAACCGACGAGCAGGCCCTTCACCTCACCGAGACCGCGCGACCCGAGAACGAGCTGCCGGGCGTGGGCGGACAGGTCGACGAGGGTCTGCGCGACCTTCCCCTCGACCTGGGCGGTGGTCACCGCGAGCGGACGGCCGATCTCCTCGGCGGTCTGCCGCGCCAGGACTGCCGAGCTGTCCAGCCGGGCTCGCGCGGTGTCCTTCATCTCCTGGTGGAAACTCTGCGCGAGATAGGGCTCGGAGTAGTAGAACGACGGCACGTGCACGACGGTGACGATGTGCAGCGGCAGGGCACGGGCCGCGGCGCTGCGTGCCGCCCAGATCACGGCGGTGGTGGCCGCTTCCGATCCGTCGACGGCCACGACGATCGGCTTGGGATCGCTCATCTGTGTCCTCTTCTCGATGTTGACGCGGTGGGTCTGTCAGTCGCAGATCGCCCGGAGCTGCTCGATCAGGCGGATCCGGCCGGCGCTGTCGGCGGCGAGCGGGGTCACCGACAGGGTGGTGACGCCGGATTCGGCGAATGCGGCGACGCGTTCGCGGACATAGCCTTCCGGTCCGATCAGCGAGACGGCGCGCACCAGATCGTCGGGAACCGCGGCGGCGGCTTCCTGCTTCTTGCCGGCCAGGTAGAGGTCCTGGATGATTTCGGCTTCCTTCGCGTAGCCGTAGCGGACGGCGAGGTCGTTGTAGAAGTTCTTGCCCTTGGCGCCCATGCCGCCGATGTACAGCGCGAGGTGTGGCTTGATCCACTCGAGCATGTGGTCGACGTCCTCGCCGATGGCCAGCGCCGGGGTGGTGTAGATCTGGAGGTCGCCGAGCGACGGGTCGCGCTTGGCCTTGCCTTTCGCGAGGGCCTCGCCCCAGACGTCGGCGGCCTTCTCCGGGTAGTAGAAGATCGGCTCCCAGCCCTCGGCGATCTCGGCGGTCATCGCGACGTTCTTCGGGCCAAGCGATGCGATGACGATCGGGATCCGTTCCCGCACCGGCTGATTGATGATCTTCAGCGGCTTGCCCAGGCCGGTGCCGCGGTCGGCGGGCAGCGGGATCTGGTAGTACCGGCCCTGGTGCTGGACCTTCTCGCGGCGCCACACCTGCCGGCAGATGTCGACGATCTCGCGGGTGCGTCCGAGCGGCGCGTCGTAGGGGACGCCGTGGAAGCCCTCGATGACCTGCGGACCGGAGGCGCCGATACCCATGACGAAGCGGCCGTCGGAGACGAAGTCGAGACCGGCCGCCGTCATCGCGGTCAGGCTCGGGGTCCGGGTGTACAGCTGGAAGATGCCGGACGCCAGCTCGACCCGCGTGGTCTTCGCGGCGAGATAGCCGAGCTGGCTGACCGCGTCGAACGAGTACGCCTCCGGGACGAAGACGATGTCGAGACCGGCCCGCTCCAGGTCCGCGACCTCGGCGGCCGTCTCGGCGAATCCGCCGCTGTAGTTCAATCCCATCCCGATGCGCATGCATCTTCCCCAATCGTGCGGCGCCCGGCAGGGCACTCGTCGAAACCGTGCACCCGAACCCTACCGTCAGCAATTCGGGCTTACGCGGGACGCACCACCATCACCGGGCAGTGCGCTTCCCGGATCAGACCGTTGCCGGTGGAGCCGAGCAGCAGGCCGGTGAAGCCACCGCGGCCGCGGCTGCCGACGACGACGAGCTGCGCCTTTTCGCTCCACGCCTGCAGGTGCAGGCGCGGCCCGTCGAGGTACACCTCGCGGTGCACGACCACATCCGGGTACCGCTCGCAGTAGCCGCTGAGACGTTCGGCGAGCAGCACCTGCTCGCTGTCCTCGAACGCCCGCGGGTCGAGCAGCTCGGCCCGGTCGGCCCCGGAGAAGGTGCCCACCTTGACGTCGCTCCAGACGTGGACGGCGACGAGCGGGACCCCGCGCTGCGAGGCTTCCTCGAACGCGGCGGCGACGGCGCGCTCGCTGATCGGGCTGCCGTCCACTCCGACGACGACGGGCGCGGTCGGGTCGGGCTCGTCACCGCGCACCACCACCACGGGGCAGTGCCCGTGGCTCGCGACCACGATCGGGGTGGATCCGAGCAGGGCCTGCCCGATCCGCCCGCTGCCGGACGCGCCCAGCACGATCATGCGGGCCCGGGCGGACTCCTCGACGAACCAGTGCGCCCCACCGGCCGGCACGAGCGTGGTCTCGATCCGCACGTCCGGCGCGACCTCGCGAGCGACGGCCGCGGCGTCGGACAGCATGACCCGCCCGTCCTCCTCGGCCCATTCGAAGACCTTCGCGGACTCGACGTACGGCGCCCCGGCGTAGCCGGTCGGCGAGAAGTCGATGACGTGGACTATGCGGAGCACGAGGTCGCGAGCCGCCGCGGTCGCGGCGGCCCAGCGGACCGCTGCTGTCGATGCGGCCGATCCGTCCACACCGACGACCACCTGATTGTTGCCTTCTGGAAGCGTCACGATCCGAGGCTAACCCGCCGCCTCGGGCTCGGGTACGGACTTTGGTCCCACCGGGATCGGGCCCGGACTTCTCTGGCGGCAGCACTAGCGGATCGGCACGATGGATACATCGGAATCTTCGATTCTGCGATCCGGGTCACATTAAATTGTCATAACGGATGCAAATTATCTAGTCTGTGTCCATGCAACTCACCCAGTTCACCGATCTCGGACTGCGAGTTGTCATGCACCTGGCAGCCACCGCGGCGGACAGCCTGCCCAGCACCAAAAATGTTGCCGAGCAACTGAATCTGTCCTACGCACACACCACCAAGGTGGTTGCCCGCCTGAGCGAGCTCGGTGTCGTCACCACCCGTCGCGGCCGCGGCGGTGGCCTGACCATCACCGAACTCGGCCGGTCCGCCTCCATCGGATGGCTGGCTCGGCAACTCGAAGGCGACGACGAAGTCGTCGACTGCGAGGGAGGGAAACCGTGCCCGCTGCGGTCCGGTTGCAGCCTTCGCAAGGCGTTGCGCGACGCGCAGGAAGCGTTCTACGCCGCACTCGACTCCGTCACCATCGCGGATCTTGCTACGGCGCAACAGAATCCTGTGCTGCTGCAGCTCACCCGTCCTGCAGTCTGAACAGCCCACAAGTACGACCGCGTTCCCCGGAACCCCTCAAGAACGGAGCCCAACGATGCCGCTCTCACCCGAATCCAAGGAAGTGATCCAGGCGACGCTGCCCGCCGTGGGCGCCGCCATCGGTGACATCACCCCCTTGTTCTACAAGAAGATGTTCGCCGCACATCCCGAACTCGAACGCGACCTGTTCAACCGCGGCAACCAGAAGCAGGGTGAGCAGCAGAAGGCACTGGCCGGCTCCATCGCGGCGTTCGCGACGCTGCAGCTCGATCCCGATCCGGCCCGTGTCGAGACGATCCTGTCCCGCATCGCCCACAAGCACGCCTCGCTCGGCATCAAGCCCGAGGAGTACTGGATCGTGCACAAGCACCTCTTCGAGGCGATCGTCGAAATCCTCGGCGAGGCAGTTACTCCCGAGGTAGCCGCAGCGTGGGACGAGGTGTACTGGCTGATGGCCAACACCCTGATCAAGATGGAGGACGACCTCTACAAGGCCGCCGGTGTGGCTCCCGGTGACGTGTGGCGCAACGTGCGTGTCGCCGAACGTGTCTACCAGTCCGCGGACACCGTCTCCTTCGTCCTCACTTCACTCGACGGCGCTCCCCTTCCGGGATTCCGTGCCGGACAGTACCTTTCGGTCGGCGTCAAGCTTCCCGACGGCGCCCGTCAGATCCGCCAGTACAGCTTGTCGAGCGCGCCGTCGCAGGGGGACTGGCGCATCACCGTCAAGCGTGTGCTCGCGCACCCCACCGAGGACGGCACCGTCGCCCCCGCCGGCGAGGTCTCGAACTACCTGTTCGAGAACGTCTTCGAGGGAGACGAGCTTCAGGTGACCACGCCCTTCGGCGACCTGGTTCTCACCGAGAACGACGCGCCGCTGTTCCTCGCGTCGGCCGGCATCGGCTGCACCCCGATGATCGGCATGCTCTCGCATCTCGCGGAAACCGGTGACGCCCGCCGGGTCTCGGTGCTGCACGCAGACCGGTCCGTCGCGAACCACGCGCACCGCCAGGAGCTGGCGACGCTCGTCGAACGCATCCCCGGAGCCGAGGTACACCGCTGGTACGAGGATCTCGGTGCCCGTCAGCCGCTCGCGACGGTCCGCCTCGGTCGTGCCGAGCTGAGCGACCTGCCGCTCGATCCCGACACCCAGGCCTACCTGTGCGGTCCGCTGCCGTTCATGCTGTCGATGCGCGAGGCCCTGATCGAGCGCAACGTCCCGGCCGAGAACATCCACTACGAGGTCTTCGGTCCGGACAGCTGGTCGCCCGCTTCCTGACGCTCCACCTGCTACAGCCGTACCCCCGGTCCAGTGCCCGGGGGTACGGCTGTTCCTCCGCTACGCTCCCAGCATGGATCGCCTGCCGAACGTGCTGGGCCTGCTCGTCGTTCTCCTCGTCGGGGTCGCCGCGACGGTCGTCCCCGATCCCGCCGCCCCGCTCGGCGCCGACGCTCCGCCCGACCGGTTCAGCGCGGCGCGCGCGGCCGAACACATCGACGTCGTGGCCGCCGAACCGCGACCGCTCGCGTCACCCGGCCACACCGCGGCGCGCGACTACCTGCTGCGCGTCCTCGAGGACCTCGGCTGGGACACCACCGTGCAGGAGGGCACCGGCTGGTTCTCGCCGACCGATTCCCACACCCGGCGCGGCGCCCGGCTGAGCAACGTCGTCGCGACGCTGCCCGGCACGGATCCCACCGGAACCGTCGTGCTGGCCGCGCACTACGACACCGTGACCGCTTCCCCCGGCGCCTCCGACGACGGCATCGGGGTCGGCACCGTCCTCGAGACGGCCCGCGCCCTGGCCGACGGCGAGCGCCCCCGCAACAACGTCCTGGTTCTGGTCACCGACGGTGAGGAACGGGGCCTGCTGGGCGCCCAGCTGTTCACGACACAGCCGCCCCCGTTTCCGGGCCCGATGGTGGTGCTCAACCACGAGGCTCGGGGCAATGCCGGGATGCCGCTGACGTTCCGGATCTCCTCCCCCAATGCGGATCTGGTCCGCATCCTGGCGCAGGCACCGGACGCCCTGGCCGACTCGTTCACGCAGACGGCGTTCGAGGCGTTGCCCAACGACACCGACTTCCGCCGATTCGACGAGGCGGGCCTCCACGGCTACGACACCGCGATCGCCGGGGGCAGCGCCTACTACCACACCCCGCTCGACACACCCGATCGCCTGAGCCGGTCGTCGCTGCAACAGATGGGCGACGTCGCCCTCGCCACCGCGCTCACCCTGGGCGCGACCGATCTGACCGCGCTCGGCGGGGGCACCGACATCGTCGCCACCACGCCGTGGGGCCTGCTGTACTACCCGCGGTGGATGGAGGTGGCGCTGACCCTCGTGCTCGCCGTCGCGGTCGCGGTGCTCGCGGTGGTCCGGATCCGCCGCCGCGACGCCTCCGCCGGACAGATCGGTCGGGCCACCGGGGTCGCGCTGGTCGCGGCGGTCGCGGCGGGAGGCGCTGCGTTCCTGCCGTGGTGGATGTCGCAGCGGGTCGTCCCCGGTCTCGGTTCCGTCCCGATCAGCGAGCCCTACCGGACCGGCTTCTATCAACTCGCCGCGGTCGTCGCCGCGGTCGGTGTGCTCACCACCGCATACGTGGCGGTGCGCCGGCGATTCGGTGCGCCGGCCTTCGCGGTCGGTGCGCTGGTGGTCGTCACCCTCGTGGCGCTCGCCGCCCTGCCGTTCATGGGGATCGCGAGCGTGCTGGTGCTGCCCGCGCTCCCCGCCGTCCTCGGGGTGCTCGTCGCCGAGGCGATTCCGCAGCGGTCGACGTGGTGGCGGACCGTCGCGGTGGTCGCCGGACTCCTACCGGCCGCCCTCGTCACCGTCCCGGCGGTGCTCGCCTCGTTCGACGCCGGCCTGATGTTCGGAGCGCCGCTCGCCGGCGCGTTCGTCGCGGTGCTGTTCGCGCTCCTACTGCCGCTGACGGGCCCGCTCCTGCCGGACCAGGGCGCCGTGCCGATCGCGGTGCTCACCGTGTTCGCGGTCGTCGGGTGCACGCTGCTCGGCGGTTACACCAACCGCGCCGGCGCGACCGCACCGCGCCAGGAGGAGGTGTTCTACTCTCTCGACGCCGATCGCGGTGAGGCGGTATGGGCGTCGCCGGATCGGCCGCGCTCCGACTGGAGCGCCGAGCTGCTCACCGAGTCCCCCGCCCCGTTGCCCGACTATTTCCCTTGGCGCCCGGGAACTTCGCTGGCTCACGGTCCCGCACCGATCGCCCCGCTCGAGCCGCCGAGGGTCGACGTTCTGGACGATGCGCAGGTCGACGGCGGCCGCGTGCTGCAATTGCGTCTGTCCTCCCCGCGCGGCGCTGCCACCCTGGGTTTGTGGGTCGAGGGCGCGACGGTGCGGGAGGCGATCGTCGACGGCGCGGCCGTCGAGCCGGGTGCCGACTTCGGATTCCTGTACACCACCGAGAACCCGGAGGGCGTCGAGGTGCGCCTGGATCTCGAAACCACCGGCCCCGCAGACGAAGTCGAGTTTCGCGTCGCCGACCTGTCCGGCGATCTCGCGGTCGTTCCCGGGTACACCCCACCCGACGGGAAGGTCGTCGTCGGACCCATCGTCGCTGTCACCCGCACCGTGGTGCGCTGACGCGCCGGTGTGCCTTTGTGGCGGTGGGAGCCGCCACAAAGGCACACCGGCGGCGAAGCCGCACTCAGTACAGCGACCACAGAACGAACGCGAACATGAGCAGAATCAGCAGCGCTCCGACCTCGGCTGCGACCCCGCTGGGCCCCGCGACTCCTCCGACGTTCGCACTCCACGGCCGCAACGACCCTCCGACGCCACCCGATGCCTCGATCGGCACGTCTTCGGCGGCGCGGGCCAGCGTCGGGCCGCCGTGGGGCGAGTTGTGGTCGATCAGGCGCCGCAGCGCGGGCTCCGCGTCGTCGACGCGCTCCCATGCGGATCGGGCGATCTCCGCAGGGCTCGCTCCGGTGCTTTCCCCGGCGAACGCCTCCTGCTCGAGAAATCCCCGGTAGAGCACGGCCCATTTCGCTTCGAGCGCCGAGACCAGGTCCGACTCCGACGCGAACACACTCGACGCCTCCGGCACGTCGACGTACGGCAGCGTGGTCTGCCCCGTCTCGGCCGCCCGGTCCAGGACGGCGTCGAGGACGGCGGTTTTGCGGTGGTACTCGTCCCAGCTCATCACGACCTCCTCGTGCACAACATTCCTGGGTGCTGCGCCGGCCGGAGTTCACAAACTCGTATCGGTTCACATACTCCGAGTCGGTCAAATACCTATGGTCGGAGAGTATCGTCGCGTACTGTGAACGTTGTCAAGTCCGGCCGCCGCGAGATGTACGCCGCCCTCACCAGGGACGCGGTCCTGGAAGCGGCACGCTCCCTCTTCGTCGACCGCGGGTTCGCCAACACCTCGGTCGAGGACATCGCCAAGCTCGCGAACGTCAGCAAAGGCGCCGTCTACCACCACTTCTCGGACAAGCAGACGATCTTCGCGCAGCTGGTCCGGGATTCGCTCGCCGACGGCCTGGCGACCGTCGTGAACGCGATCGGCGACGTGACGGACCCGTGGGAACGGGTGGAGCGGGCCCTGCGCGCCTACCTGAAGGTGTACGCCGAGGACAGGGACGCACGCGCCCTGCTGCGGCAGGTCGTCGGGGTCCTCGGCGAGGAACGCACCTGCGCACTCGACAACGAGTTCGTGATCCCGACGATCAAGGCACTACTCGTCGAACTGGACAACGCCGGTGAACTGAAGCCGCTGCCGATCGAGATCACCACACGACTGCTCTTCGACCTCCTGTGCGGCGCCGCGAAGTCGCTGGCCGGCACCGAGGAAACCGAATCGACGTCACGCGAAATGGAAACGGTTATCCTGCATATGTTCTCGGGCCTGCGCCGGAACCCGGTGCCACACTAGGCTTCCCACTCGTGCACGGGCCGGCCTCCGGCCATGTTGCGCACATAGTCGCGCATCATTTCGGTGAGCGCGGTTCGGCGATCCGCCCCCGCGGCCTCCCGGCGGGCGACCTGCGCACGCTGCCACGCCGCTCCCGTCTGACGGCTCAGACTGCGCTGTTCGATGATCCCGAGGTAACGGTCCTGCGCCCGCGACGACAGCCCGAACGCCTCGAGTCCCGCGTGCGCCAGCGGCAGCAGCCGACGCAACACCAGTTCGTCCGCGCCGACCCAGCCCAGACCGGGCCAGTACAACCGCGCATCCAGTCCGTATTTCGCGCCGATACTCAGATTCCCTTGTGC
Organism: Rhodococcus sp. NPDC003382; assembly: GCF_053589135.1. NCBI lineage: Bacteria > Bacillati > Actinomycetota > Actinomycetes > Mycobacteriales > Nocardiaceae > Rhodococcus > Rhodococcus sp. NPDC003382. The sequence goes on along the minus strand of NZ_JBSFRH010000011.1, from coordinate 98,266 downwards.
CGCATCGAAACTCATTCGGTGCCAGATCGGGAGTTCGGCGTCGACGAGGGCCCGCAGCGCGCCGTAGTAGAACGCGGCATTGGCCATCATGTCGAGCACCGTGGGCCCCGCAGGCAACACGCGGTTCTCGATGCGCAGGTGCGGATGACCGTCCGCGATGTCGTAGACCGGCCGGTTCCACCGGTAGATGGTGCCGTTGTGCATCTGCAGCTCACGCAGTTCCGGGACACGACCCGCCGCCAGGTCCGCCTCCGGGTCGGCCTCGGACACCTCGGGCAACAGCGCCGGAAAGTACCGGGAATTCTCCTGGAACAGGTCGATCACCGAGTCGATCCACCGTTCCCCGAACCACACGCGCGGACGCACTCCCTGGTTCTTGAGTTCCAGCGTGCGGGTGTCGGTTGCCTGCGCGAACAACGGAATCCGGCTCTCGTGCCACAGCGCCTTCCCCGCCAGGAAAGGCGAATTCGCCGCCAACGCGACCTGCACGCCCGCGAGGCACTGCGCGGCGTTCCAGTGCGCGGCGAACTCCTCCGGCGCGACCCTCAGGTGGAGCTGCAGCGACGTACACGCCGCCTCCGGCACCACCGAGTTGGTGTCCGCCCGTAGCTGTTCGACGACGTCGGTGCCCGGCAGGGGCACCCCGTCGAGGTCGAGTTCGATGTCCTCGCCGCGCGCCGCGAAGATCTGTTCGTTGAGCGCCTCGTAGCGAGGGTTCGCCGTGATCCATTCGCGGCCGAGATGGTGGAGTTCGAGCGTCGGCAACATCCCGACCATGACGAGTTGCGCGTTCTGCCGGTGCATTCGCTCGTCGGCGCGCCGCAGCGACTGCCGGAGCTTTTCTTCGAGTTCGACGGTCGCGTCGCCGGTCAGCCGACCGGGTTCGACGTTCATCTCGACGTTGAACTGCCCGAGTTCGGTCTGGAACACCGACGCGTCGTCGATCGCCTCCAGGACCTCGAGGTTCGACATCGCCGGCGCCATGTCGTCGCGCACGAGATTGAACTCGATCTCCATGCCGAGCTGCGGTTCCGGCGGCTCGTGCACATCGATGAAAGCGTCGTCGCGCAACATGCGATCGAGCACCGACACGCAGGCTTGTACCTTGCGGCGGAACTGACGTCGGTCGTCACGCGTGAAGGATCGCATCCTGATCTCGGTGCCCATGACGTCCCCGTTCGATCCGGTAGCCGACGAACGTCCGGCCTATCCCCGGATACTATCCCCGGATCGGGTTACACGGCGCGGTAGCTGCTCCAGTCGGCGACGACACCGCGGGTGTTCAGCCACGCATTGGGATCGGTCTTGTTGCCGTCCTGATCCCACACCTCGAAATGGAGGTGCGGTCCGGTGGACCAGCCGCGGTTGCCGACGGTGGCGATCTGGTCGCCGGCGCTCACGCGCTGGCCCGCGGCGACCTGGTAGGTGTCGACGTGGCCGTAGACGGCGGTGCTGCCGTCGTCGTTGAGCACGCGCACCCACTGGCCGTAGCCGGAGGCCGGGCCGGCGTCGAGGACCGTGCCGTCGGAGGCGGACTTGATCGGGGTGCCGATCGGGGCGGCGATGTCGATGCCGCCGTGGTGCGAGCCCCAGCGCTGACCGAAGTCGGAGGTCAGGGTGCCCGACACCGGCTGCACCGTCGTCGGCTTGATCGGGTTCAGGTCGTTCAGCCACTGCCCGGCGTCGCCGAACTGGTCGACGAGGTCTGCGAGCGGGGCGGGAAGTTCGGGGCCGTGCACGTGGCCGTGGTCGTCGACGGGGGCGGTGACACCCGGGACCGCGGGAATCTCGAATCCGGCGGGCAGCAGGCCCTCGGGAACCTCGAACGGCAGCGAACCGGTCTGGGCCGGCGCCGGGGCGGCAGCGGCGGTACCCGCGGTGAGCTGAGCACCGACGGCGAAGAAGGCGCCGGTCGCGGCGGCGACGGTCGCGGCCTTCACCGGAACCGAGGGACCGGTGGGCTCCACGCGGTGACGGCCTCGCTCAGCGGCGGTGCCGGGCAGGTCGAACTCGAATGCCGCGACCTCGTCACGTCCGCGCTGGTGCCGTCCCACAGTTGCTACCTCGTCTTCGTCCGCTTCCGTCCGGAGGGTTCCGGCCGTTCCTGGCCGAACCAAGGTAACAAAACGATATCGCCATGCGCCACCGTTACGTTTCCTTTATCTCGAGTATCGGGAATCGGACCGACGCGTCGGTTTCGGAAACCCTTCCCCGCCCGGTGTGAGCGCACGGATCGACCGCGTCACAACCCCTGCTGCCCGACCGCTACACTCACATCCGCGCAGCGAATCGGCCCGCCCGTCTCCTGTGCACGCCCTCGTAGCTCAGGGGATAGAGCACGGCTCTCCTAAAGCCGGTGTCGCAGGTTCGAATCCTGCCGGGGGCACTTCACCGCACTACCGTTGCCCCGTGCCCGACTTCCCGGTGTTCGACGCCCACCTGCACATCATCGATCCGCGCTTCCCGCTGATCGAGAACGACGGCTACCTGCCGCCCGCGTTCACCGCCACCGACTATCGGAGGCGCGTCGCCACGCTCGGCGTGACCGGCGGCGCCGTCGTGTCGGGGTCGTTCCAGGGTTTCGACCAGAGTTACCTGCTCGACGCGCTGCAGGTTCTCGGCCCGGGCTTCGTCGGGGTGACTCAGCTTCCGGCCTCGGCGACCGACGACGAGATCGTCCGGCTCGACGCGGCCGGGGTCCGCGCGGTCCGGTTCAACGTCCGCCGGGGCGGATCGGCGTCGATCACCGACCTCGACGCACTCGCACGCCGCGTCCACGAGGTCGCCGGGTGGCACGCCGAACTGTATGTCGATGCCCGGGACCTGCCCGGACTCGCGGCGACGATCGAGCGGCTGCCCGCGGTGAGCATCGATCATCTCGGGCTCTCCGCGGAAGGACTCCCCCACCTGCTGAAACTCGCCGAGCGTGGGGTCCGGGTCAAGGCCACCGGGTTCGGGCGGGTCGACTTCGACATCCCGTCCGCACTGTGGGCCGTCGCCGCCGCGAATCCGTCGGCGCTGATGTTCGGCACGGATCTGCCGTCGACGCGAGCACCCCGCCCGTTCCGCGACGAGGACGTCGAACTCGTCGTCGATGCTCTCGGGGCCGAGCTCGGCGCGGCGGCCCTGTCCGGCAACGCACGAGAGTTCTATCGCCTCGATCGACTGCGCCAAGATCACCGAAACAGCCCCGAGACCGAAACCGGTCGATAAACTCGATCGAGTCAAACGGTACGCGGGACGCGCCGCGTGCGCTTCGGGGAGCGCAGTGGTGGACGCCCGGACGTGACATCCCCTTTCGAGGAAGCAGCAGCATGAGCGCCCTGCGAATGACCCGTCGAATCCTTGCCGTTGCGGCGCCGATTGCGGCGGCCGCACTCTTCACCGGCGTCGCGGCAGCGGCCCCGCCTCAGGGACTGGGGACCGCCGTCACCATCGGTTGCCTCAACCAGGGCAGCCTCGCGTCGTTCTCGGCCATCACCGCGCAGCCCGGCCCCGAAGCGTCGCCGCCCATCGGCGCCGGCGAGGTGCTGTTCACGAGCGCACCCGCTCTGGGACCGGTCCCCGCCGCCGGTCAGGTCACCGTCGCCTGGCTGAACCGCGACACCGGCCAGGCGGGAATCACCGACCTGACCGGTACCTACCCGAACCTGTGGGGTGTGGCGAAGACCGGCTCGGGCAACGTGCTGACCACCGTGTTCGGTTCGGTCAGCCTGGGCAGCGGACCGGTCTGCAACTCGACGCCTGCGACCGGGATGGTCTTCGTTCCCTGAGTTCGCAGTCCCGAGTTCAGGAACGGCTGAGTTCACGCACCGGTGACACGCGGCGCCGGCCCGGCACGAGCATCGGCACCTGAGTCCGGTAGGTGCGGTACCTGTCCCCGAAGGTGCCGATGAGGTCGTGTTCCTCGAGCTGTATGGCGACGAGGACGTAGACGGTCGTGACCGCGGCGAACATGAGTCCTCCCACGGACATCGTGGGCGCCACCCAGAACGCGATCAGGAAGCCTGCGTACAGCGGGTGCCGCACGATCCGGTACAGGCGCGGCGTGAGGAATTCCGCGGTGGCAGCGGGCAATTCGAGCTGATTGCGGATCACCTGACGGACACCGAACAGGTCGAAGTGGTCGATCGCGAATGTCGACGCCAGAACCAGTGCGAACCCACCGAGCGAGACGGCGTAGAGGACGACGCGCAGCCACATCGTCTCGACGTCCCACACCTGCTGCGGTATCGGACGCCACTGCCACATCACCAGTGCCAGTGCGGCGGTGGCGAACAGGACGTAGGTCGCGCGTTCGATCGGTGGTGGAACGATGCGGGTCCACCGGCGTTTGAACCAGGGCCGGGCCATCACCGAATGCTGCACCGCGAAGATCGACAGCAACGCGAGGTCGATGACCACCGCGACCGCGGTGGGTGCGGCGGGCCCCTCGTCGATCGTGCGGGGTACGACGAGTCCTTCGACCCATCCGATGGCGTAGAGGAATACGACGAGGAACGCGCCGTAGGCGAGCATGCCGTATCCGGTCATGAGGGTGCGGGACAGGCGTGAGGTGGTGTGAGTTGTCATGCGGTCGAGTCTGTGGACCGGCACACCCACCGGATAGGCACCCGGGGTGGCGGATTCGGCCACCCCGCCGTTTCAGCGTGGGCTGTACATGATCAGCCCGACGCCGACCAGGCACACCAGGGCTCCCGCGATGTCCCACCGATCGGGGCGGAACCCGTCCATCACCACGCCCCACAGCAGCGAACCGGCGACGAACACCCCGCCGTAGGCCGCGAGGATCCGGCCGAAGTTGGCGTCGGGCTGCAGGGTTGCGACGAATCCGTAGGCGCCGAGCGCGATGACCCCGGCGCCGATCCAGATCCAGCCGCGATGTTCCCGCACGCCCTGCCACACCAGCCAGGCACCGCCGATCTCGAACAGGGCGGCGAGAGCGAACAGGACGAGCGATTTGGTGACGGTCACGCGAAAGACCCTACGGTCCGGTCCCGCCGGTTGCCGTCGGGCCCGAACTCCGCGCGTCGCACCGATTCTCCGCTCACCAGTACGGACACCATCGTTGCCCGGCCGGGAGGAAGCACCCGGACGGTGACGGAACCGTCCGTCACGGCGGCGAGCTCGTCGGCGATCGCCGCCTGAACCCGATCCCGCACAGCGGGTTCGGCGTCGTCCATTCCGTGGTCGTCGAGCAGCACGACGTCCACTCCGCGACGGCGCGCGGCCGCAACCTCCTCGACGAGGGCGGGGTTCTGAAGCATGGGGGCCCGCACTGTGTCGCGGAGCCGTGCTTCGAGCACCAGGCATTCGAGGCGTTCGGCATCATCGAGTTCCGATCCGGACGCGATGCGCTCGAGAAGCGGGCGAGCGAGCTCGTCGAGCCTGTCGAGTTGCGCGTCGCGTTCCTCGATCATCGCCGACGCCGCGGCCTCCGCCGCGATCCGCTGGGTGGACTGCTCCCGCAACTCGTAGATCGATCGGACGACCGGTCGGATCATGTATGCGAAGACGGTGCCCATGAGTACGGGAGCAGCGTTGATCGCCACGACGACGAATCCGACTTCCCCGGCCTCCCCGGCACCGACGATGGCGGTCGCGAACATCAGCACATAGCCAAGCCAGGCGAGCGCGACACGCCCCCGCACGCACATGAACGAAAAGATGATCTTCGACAGACCGACCGTCCACAGCGGCGAGAGATCGGGCATCGGCAGCGGGCCGGCCAACAGCACGAACCCGCAGGACACCACGCCGCTCGAGGCCAGCGCGATCGACGGCCCGAGCGGCATCGGGTCGCCCGGGACCGCCACGAGCGCAACCGCGGCGGCGATACACACCCCCGCCGCAGGTATCAGCGGCCAGATCGACCCGGCGTCGGGCGCAGCGTCGACGGCGAGGAGGACGCAGGTGACGGCATACAGGGCGACCAGCGCCCAGGCGGCCGGGGTGCGCATCCCGAGCAGATCACGGATATCGGGGACGGGTCCGGTCATCTCGGCTCCTGCCAGGTGATTGTGACGATCGTGCCCTGCCGGGGCGCCGACTCGACCGTCGCGTCGCCGCCGTCGAGCGCCCGCATGCGCGCACCGATGGAGACGGCGATGCCGAGTCGGCGGCCACCGACCCGGGCCGGATCGAACCCGATACCGTCGTCTGCCGCGGTCACGGTGAGGGCTCCGGCAGCGGCGTCGACGGTGACCGCACGCGTCGCCGCCGCGCCCGCGTGGCGGACGCTGTTGCGGAGCGCCTCGGCGAGCGCGGCCGCGACGGCCGCGCCCACGTCGCGCGGGTACGGCGTGCCCGCGGCGCCGGGAGCGATGTTCACCACGAACCCGACATTCTCGTCGACTTCGGTTGCGACGGAACGAAGCCGAGCCACCACGCCGCCGACATCGGATCCCGGGTCGTCGCCGGAGTTCACGCGGAGATCGTCGAGTTCGGCGATCGCGCGCCGGGCCTGCCCGACCACTCGCTCGTCCGTCTCCTGTCGCCCTGCGGACAGCAACGTCGACATGACCCGGTCGTGGACGAGCGCGGCGAACCGCGTCCGTTCCGCGGACTTCGCCTCGGCCGCGGCGGCAGCGGACGCGGTGGCGTGGGTGGTCGCGATCGTCGCGTCGAGGGTCCGGCCGGCTGCGAGCCCGATGGTGGCGGCCCCGACGAACATCATCGAATAGGTCGCGATGAACGCGAAGGACGGCAGCGCATGATCCCCGACCGGAATGTCACGCACGATCCGGTCGGTGGCGTGCACCAGCACTTCGACGACGGCGAGATACGCGAACGGACGCCAGCTTCGCCATGCCGCGACCGCGGACAGCGCGGGCAGCCCGGGGACGAGGGTGAGCCACAGGTAGTCGTCGCCGGCGATGTGTCCACCGTTCCAAGCCGGCCACCACAGCACGGTCACCGCGACGAACAGCCACGCATTGGCTGCTGCGGTGCGGCGGAGACAGCGCACGTCCGGATGGAACGTCGCCGCGCCCATCGCCAGCGCGGAGCCGACGATCGCGGTCACGGCGAGCGGGGTCCACCACCCGGCGGTCACGGCGGCGGCGGTGGGCATGTAGCCGATTACGGGCACCAGGTAGAACAGGTAGCCGAGGACCACGAAGCGGACGAAGACCCGCACGAACCGGTCGCCTGCGGAACCACCCTCGTCGAACCGGACGCGCCGGCTCACAGCTCGTCGATGTCGATCAATCCGTCCTGCAAGGCCCGGGCGAGCAGCATGGCCTTCGTCGGGGCCGCTCTGCCGACCAGCGCGTATTTGTCCCGGATGCGGGCGATGTGGGTGCTCACCGTCGTCGGAGCGACGAACAGCCGTGCCGCCGCCTTCGATTTCGAGTCGCTCATCAACCATTCGCGCAGGATCTCCACTTCCCGTGCCGACAGCGTCGGCTTGACACTCTCCTGGTCCACAGGGCGTTCGAGCATGCTGGTCATGGGCAGGTCCTCCGTTGTCGAGCGATCTGCTGCGAAATTACGCAAACTGCGCATGCGTGCCGAGACGGATATTCCTCTGCCCAAGAAACCGGGGGCATCGTTACCTTTGCTTACAAAATGCCGCTCAGTAGACGCCCGGACCTTCACTCGCCGTCCGCGGACGTTCGGGAATCGGCAGCAATCCGTCCTCGACCGCGCGCTTGTACAGGTCCGTCTTCGTCGGCGCGGGCCGGCCCGCCTCGGCGTACTTCTGCCGGATGCGCTGCAGGTAGTCGTTGACCGTCTGCGGCGCGAGTCCGGTCAGCCGCGCCACCCGGTCGAGCTTCTCCCCCGACGCATACAGTTCGAGAACCTCCAGCTGGCGGGGGCTCAGGCCGACGTCCCCCAGATCGGGGTCCCCGTCGATGGCCGCGGCCCAGTCCGTGCTCACGACCTGCCCACCCGACGCCGCCGTCCGGATCGCCTCGACCACCACGGCCGCCGGCGCGGATTTCCGCACCACCCCGAGAACACCCGCGCGCGCGGCGGACCGCACCAGGTACGGATTCTCCGCACCGGTGAAGATCAGCGTCTCGATGCCCGCGGCCCGAAGCTGCTCGACATTGTTCTTCGGTGACGATCCGTCCTCGAGCCGGAGATCGAGGATCGCGAGATCCAGACGGACATTGCGGGCGAGCAACTCCTGCACGGTCGGTGCGGCACACACCAGTTCCAGGTCCGATTCGGCAGCGAGCATCGCGCCCAGACCCAGCACCACCGACTCGTGGTCCTCGACAACACCGATTGCGCGGACGGACGTCCCGGAATCCTCGGCCAACTTCGCCCCTCCCGAACACCCGACACAGATTCGAGAACGTTAACAGGGGAATGAGACACGTGGCGTCAGGCGCGACGCACGTCGGCGGGCTCGATGTCCTCGCGCAGTCCCCGCCAGATCGGGTGCCGCAGCCGGCCGCCGTCGGTCCACGACTGGAAGCGCACCTCCCCCACCAGTCGCGGGGTCACCCACACGGCGCCGCGCGCGTCGGCGGTGGGAATGGCCTCCACGAACGGCGAGGTGCGCCGCCGCAACCGATCGAGGGACGCGGTCAGCGTGGTGAGGGTGCGGTCGTCGAACCCGGAGCCGACGCGCCCGACGAACACGAGGTCGTCACCCTCGTACACCCCGAGCAGGAGCGCACCGAAGGTGTCCGACCGGGCGCCCTGACCGGGCCGGTATCCGCCGACGACGACCTCCTGGGTGAGCCAGTTCTTCGCCTTGATCCACGCGGTGCCGCGCTTGCCCGGCAGATACACCGAGTCGCGCCGCTTGGCGATCACCCCTTCCCAACCGCGGTCGAGGCTCTCCTCGAGGGCCTCGGTTCCGCCGCCCGGCAACGTCTCCGGCACCTCCAGTCCGGGCGCGGCCGCACCCAGCAGTTCGAGCACCCGCCTGCGGTCGCTGTACGTCTTGCGGAGCAGGGAGACTCCGTCGAGATAGAGGATGTCGAACACGAGGAAGGTGGGCCGGCCACCGGACTGCAGCAGCGGAAAACTCGACACACCGTGCGGGTCGAAGGTGACGATCTCGCCGTCGAGGACCGCGTCGTGACCGTCGAGGATCTGCGCGAGAACCCCGAGCGACGGATAGTCCGCGGTGATGTCACGACCCGACCGGGAACGGATGCGCAGTCCGCCGTCGTGGACCTCGACGATGGCGCGGATGCCGTCCCATTTGCCTTCGAACGCCCAGTCCCGTTCCTCGAGGCCGCTCACGTCGCCGAGGGTCGCGAGCATCGGCGCGAGGTCGCGGGGGAACGGCCCGGACGGCGACGGCGTCCGATCCTTCATCAGGTGCGCGAGCCACTGGGTACCTTCGGTGCGGATCAGGGCGTAGCGACCCTGCACGCGACGGCCCTGCAACTGCACGATGACCTCGTCGTCCCGCCATTTCTCCGCCACATAGGTGCCGGTGTCCCACACCGTCATCGTGCCGGCGCCGTACTCGCCCTTCGGGATGGTGCCGTGGAACGTGAGGTATTCGAGCGGGTGGTCCTCGGTGCGGACCGCCAGGTGGTTGCGGCCGGTTTCGTCGGGCAGGTTCTTCGGCACCGCCCACGACGCCAGCACGCCGTCGCGTTCGAGCCGCAGGTCGTAGTGCAGCCGCCGGGCATTGTGCTCCTGGATCACGAACCGGTCGCCGGGACCACCGGCGGCGACCGTGTCCGGCACCGGTTCGGGCGTGCGTGACGCGTCGCGTTTGCCGCGGTACTCGGCCAGTGCGTCCGCCCGATCCCGGCCGGGCAGCGGCGGATCCAGCCCCTCGAGCAGATCACCGTCGGCCTCGACACGGGCGAGCACCTCGTCGAACCGCAGCTGCGACAGACCGGGGTCCTCGAGCTCCTCCCAGGTGCGCGGCGCCGCGACCCAGGGCTCGTCGCGACCGCGCAGCGAATACGGCGCGACCGTCGTCTTGGCGGCGTTGTTCTGGCTCCAGTCGACGAAGACCCGGCCTCCCCGAGCGGCTTTCGCCATCGTCGCGGTCACCAGGTCGGGGTGCAGCTTTTCGAGATTCGTCGCGACGGTCCGCGCGACGGTCGACGCCCCGTCCGACTGCAGCGGCCGATCCAAGGGGACGTAGAGGTGAATTCCCTTGCTGCCGCTGGTCACCGGATACGCCGTCCATCCCAGTTCGGCGACCGTGTCGCGCACGAGACGCGCCACCTGCGCACAGTCCGCCAGCCCGACACCCTGGCCGGGATCGAGGTCGAACACGATGCGCGTCGCGGCGCCTCGCGTGTTACCGGCGAAACGCCACTGCGGGACATGCAGTTCCAGCGCACCCTGCTGCCCGAGCCACGCGAGGGAGGCCACCGAATCGAACAGTGGATAGGTGACGGTGCGCTGCTTGTGGTGCAGCGTCCGGCGGTCGAGCCAATCGGGGGCGTGCGCCGCCAGATTCTTCTCGAAGAACGACTGGTCGTCCACGCCGTTCGGCCAGCGCTTGCGGGTGCCGGCACGACCGGCGACGTGGGGCAGCATCGCGTCGGCGATCGCCACGTAGTAGTCGATCACCTCACCCTTGGTGGTACCGGTGCGGGGGTAGAGCACCTTGTCGAGGTTGGTCAGCTTCAGGCGACGGTCCCCGAACGTGCGGGTAGGCATCACCTCATTGTGCCAATCGTTCGCGTTGATCTTGCTGGATCGGGACGGGGAAGGCAGTATTGCCCGCGTGTTGTCCCCGCTGCGACGCCTGCGCGCTGCGGCGGTGATCATTGCCGTCGCGGCGATTCCGGCCGCCTGCACCGCATCGCCGGAACCGGATCCGGTCCCCGCGACCACCACGTCACTCGCACCGGCGACGAGCCGGATCCCACCCACCGACGCGATCGACGACTGCGGACCCGGCTCCCGCACCACCCACACCGACGGGGTACTCACCCTCGCCCCCGACGATCCCGCATACGCTCCGTGGTTCGTCGACGACGATCCCGCCAACGGCCGGGGGTACGAAGGTGCGGTCGCCGCCGCGGTCGCGGAAAGACTCGGCTACACCCCCGAGCAGGTCCGCATCGAGCGGGTCGGTTTCAACGAGATGATCGCGCCCGGGGACAAGTCCTTCGACGCGGCGCTCGGACAGGTCACGATCGTCGACACCCGCCGCGACGCGGTGGACCTGTCGTCCCCGTACTACGCGGTCGGGCAGGCGATCGTGGCGCGACAGGGCAGCCCTGCGGCAGCCGCCACCTCGCTGGCGGACCTGTCCGGGATGAAACTGGGTGCGCAACAGGGTTCGACGAGCCTGCTCGCCATCACCGACACCATCCACGCCGCCGCCGAACCCGTGGCCTTCGAGACCACCGACGACTCCAAGTCCGCCCTCGCGGACGGGACGGTCGACGGAATCGTGGTGGATCTGCCGACGGGGTTCCAGATCACCGAGCAGATTCCCGGCACGGTGGTCGTCGGTCAGTTCCCGCGGCCCAACGAGGTCACCGAGTTCTTCGGCATGGTGCTCGAGAAGGACAGTCCGCTCACGCCGTGTGTGTCGGCCGCGATCGACAGCCTCTACGCGGACGGGACACTCGACGAATTCGCGACGCAGTGGCTCGCCGGAACCGGCGGAGCGCCCGTCCTCGAATAGTCGTCAGCCGTAGAGTTCGGCGAATTTCCGCAACGACGCCTCGAGATCGCCGCGCAGAGTGCGCGCGACACCCGACCCGATCGGCCCGAACAGCGGAGCCCCGCCGAGGTCGATGTTCAGCGACAGGTCCGAACCGCCGGTGGTTCCGGTGACGGTGAGCAGCAGCCGAAACTTCGTTCCGCCCTTGCCGTTTCCGCGCAGCACCAGATGGTGCGGGGCGTCGATCTCCTCGACCTTCCACGCGACCCGGTTGCGCAGTCCCTTGACGGACACCACGGATTCGGCGGTCGTACCCACCGTCAGCTCCTCGGGCAGCTCGCTGCGCCAGCCGTCGTGGATGGTGAGCCACTCGTCGAATCGGTGCAGGTCCGACGCGGTGGCCCAGGTTCGTTCCGGATCGAGCGGGACGCGGGTGGTGACCTCGAGTTTCGCCATGCGCGGAAGCGTAGACACCGATCCGGCCGTCTCGCCAGCCCGCTTCGCGGATCCCCGTTTCGTGTCGGCCCGTCGTATTACGCTGCGAGCACGCGACCGGCCGACGATCGACGCGCCGAGTACGAATTCGCTCACGCTGCAGTCCGAGCGGATTCCGACACGGCGAGCGCATTCGGGGCCGGCCGGAGATACAGCGGTGGGCCCGCTCGGCATCCCGCGAGAAATTCCGCCGAGCGGCTCGAACCCGCTCTCCGCTTCGCACGTTTCGCGCCGCCCATCGGTGCATCCCGGCGGATCCACGGGCTTCGACTGGTCGCCACGGACGTCGATTGGGCCACGGGACGAGGACCCGAGATCCACGGGCCCGGTGAAGCACTGCTGATGGCGATGGCCGGTCGTTCCGGCGTCGCCGACGAACTCGACGGTCCCGGAGTGGCGACACTGCGTTCCCGGATCTGACACCGAAAAAATTCCCACACCTCCGCGCTTCGACATGGCACACTGGGCGACCGGAACAGCCGAACTCGACCGGAAAGGAACTCCGATGCACACCGCTTCGCACTCGCAGCGCATGTCGCAGAAGAAGATTCGTTTCCTGGATCGAGTTCTCGAAAATCCCGGTCGGAACACCGGAGTCCGCGTCCACTGACGCCCCGCCTCGGGGCGTGTGCGCCCCGAGCTTTTCGCCACCGTCACGGTGACCATCGGCCTTTCTCGGCCGTCGCGGGACCATCACGCCTCGACCATCACCACTTGCATTGCGAGAGAACGAGGTTGTCGATTGTCATGCGCCGCTCACCCACCGCCGTGACCACGTACCTGGCCGAGCACCCGCCGACCACCGACGACGCGGACTGGTCGGCTGCCGCCTGCCGCGGCGACCGGCACCCGGACCGCTGGTTCCCCGACCCGAGCGAGTCGTTCGACTACGCGGCCGAGATCTGCGGCCGCTGCCCCATCGCCGCGGCATGCGGCAGCTACGCAATCGCGACCGCCCAGACGGGCGTGTGGGGAGGACGAGAATACCGCCGCGGCAAGATGATTCGCTGACCGCTCGGTCTATCGCTTCGGGCTGCCCCACTCACCCTCGACCGCGGTGAGCCATCGTTCCACGCGCTCGATGGTTTCGGCGTGGCCGAGGGTGAAGCCGAGCGATTCCTCCATCACGACGACACGGGACAGACTGGTCGTGAGGACCGACGCGACGACGGGCGGAAAATCCTCGTGCGCAACGCCGTACCGGTCGAGCAGCACCTCGATCGCCTCCGCCTGGTCGCGCCGGAACCGCTCGGAGTAGTCGGCGAGAAGTTTCCGCAGCGCGGGCCGGTGCCGCGACATCGCCATGAACTCCATCGTCAGCGCCACCCCGGACGGGTTGCTGCTGTACCGCCACAGTGCCCACAGCGGTTGCGGGGATGCCAGCGCTTTCCGCTGCATCTCGAGGCCCTGTTCGGCGCGGCGCCGGAACACCTCTTCGAGCAACTCGTCCATGTTCACGAAGTAGTAGTGCACGAGCTGCGGCTTGAGGCCGGCCTGCTCGGCGACGCGGCGGGACGAGACGGCCGCATAGCCGTGCTCGAGCATGACCTTCTCGGCGGCGTCCAGCAGGACCGTCCGATTCTTCGCATCGGGAGCCCCGATCCTGCGCGGCGAGGGCATGCGCGCTGTCCACCTCCACAATTCGAACGGGTCTCCGTTGTCGCCCGGACATCCTATCGCTCCGAAAACGATGCGACCTCGGCCGAAGGCACGCATCGTCACGGAGGCACATTCGCCCTGGGGCTGCCTGCGCATGCCCCGGCAGCGCATCAGCTCGAGGCGCGTACCACCAGCTCCACGGGCAGCCGCATCGACTCGGCGTCACCGTCGCGAACCAGGTCGAGCAGGCGGCGGACGGCCGCGACCCCGATGTCGTGCGCGGGCGAGCGGACCGTGGTCAACGGAACCGGCAGCTGCGCGACGACGGGAATGTCGTTGTAGCCGACGACGGCGAGATCGTCCGGGATGGACAGCCCGAGGTCGCGGGCGACGCCGAGGATGCCGATGGCGATGGTGTCGCTGACCGCGAAGATCGCGCGGGGCCGATCGGGCCGGTCGAGCAGCGCCCGGCCCGCCTCCACGCCGCCGGAGACGTCGAAGCTCGACGGGACGATCCGGCCGGCCGGGACCTCCACCGACGCCTCGCGCAAGGTGTCGAGGAAACCGTCGCGCCGATCCCGGGCCGTGCTCGCATGGTCGGGACCGGCGATGATCGCGAGGTCGGTGTAGCCGCGATCGAGCAGGTGCCGGGCGGCGAGCGCTCCGCCGCGGTAGTCGTCACCGACGACGAACGGCAGTCCCGCGTCGGCGTGCCGGGTCACGGTCAGGATCGGCAGCTGCCCGAGCCCCAGGGACTCGACGAACGGGCGTCCGGGAATGTGCAGGCTGCTCAGCAACAGTCCGTCCACCTGCCGCCCGACCAGCAGGGTGATCGCACGGCGCTGCGCCTCGAGGTCGTCGGGCGGGCTCGACAGCAGGACCGAGTACCCGGCCTTCGTCGCGGCTTCTTCGATGCCCTGGTAGGTCGTCGCGACCACCCCGTCGGTCAGCCGCGGCATGACGACGCCGAGCGTGGTCGTCTTGCGGGTGCGCAGGCTCGCCGCCCACAGATTCGGCCGGTAGCCGAGCTCGGCCGCGACCTCCCGCACGCGCAGGGCCGATTCGGACCAGCCGTCGACCGGTTCGGGTTGGCGCAGCACGCGGGAGGCCGTCGAGACGTGCACGCCGGCACGCTCGGCGATCTCCTTGAGCGTCGGCGCACGGTCGGGACGGGACATTCGGCTCTCCTGCTCGTTTCGCATCGAGTTCGAGTTCCGGGTTGACGAGCCCGGAGCACGCCCCTTAGCGTAGGGCACGCAATCGTTCGTGCAAACGTTCTCGCAAACGTTATGACAAACGTTCCTCGACCCCCGGAGAGAGTCATGTCCAACCCCCAGTCGCTGACCCAGCTCTTCGCCCTCGACTCCCTGCTCGAGCAGGAGGAGATCGACATCCGCGACACCGTTCGCAAGTTCGGCAACGAGCGCATCCGTCCGCACGTGGCCCAGTGGTTCGAGGAAGCGAAGATCCCGGCGCGTGAGCTGGCGCAGGAACTCGGGCAGCTCGGCGTGCTCGGCATGCACCTCGAGGGTTACGGCTGCGCCGGCATGAGCGCCACCGCCTACGGCCTGGCCTGCCTCGAGCTCGAGGCCGTCGACTCCGGTATCCGCAGCCTCGTCTCGGTGCAGGGCTCGCTGGCGATGTTCTCCATCCACCACTGGGGCAGCGAGGAGCAGAAGCAGGAATGGCTCCCCCGCATGGCCGCCGGCGAGGCCATCGGCTGCTTCGGCCTGACCGAGCCGGACTTCGGCTCCAACCCGGCCGGGATGCGCACCAACGCCAAGCGCGACGGTGACGACTGGATCCTCAACGGCACCAAGATGTGGATCACCAACGGGTCCGTCGCCGACGTCGCCGTCGTGTGGGCTCAGACCGACCTCGAGGAGGGCGCCAAGGGCATCCGCGGCTTCGTCGTCCCCACCGACACCCCCGGCTTCTCCGCCCCGGAGATCCACTCCAAGCTGTCGCTGCGCGCCTCGGTCACCTCGGAACTCGTCCTCGACGGCGTGCGCCTGCCGGCCTCGGCGATGCTGCCGAAGGCCAAGGGCCTGCGCGGACCGCTGACCTCTCTCGGCGAGGCCCGCTTCGGCATCGTCTTCGGTGCGATCGGCGCGGCCCGCGACTGCCTCGAGACCGCGATCGAGTACTCGCAGTCCCGCGAGGTGTTCGACAAGCCGCTCGCCGGCTACCAGCTCACCCAGGCCAAGATCGCCGACATGGCGCTCGAGGTCGGCAAGGGCCATCTGCTCGCCTACCACCTCGGACGGATGAAGGACCGCGGCGAGATCGCCCCCGAGCAGGTCAGTCTGGGCAAGCTCAACAACGTCCGCGAGGCCATCGCGGTCGCCCGCGAGTGCCGGACCATCCTGGGTGCGAACGGCATCACCCTCGAATACCCCGTCATCCGGCACGCCAACAACCTCGAATCGGTGCTGACCTACGAGGGCACCTCCGAGGTCCACCAGCTGACCATCGGCAAGGCCCTGACCGGAGAGGCAGCCTTCCGGTGACAGGGGCATTGGACGGGCTGGTGATCGCCGACTTCGGTCGCGTGCTCGCCGGCCCCTACGCCACGATGCTGCTCGCCGACCTCGGGGCGGAGGTCGTCAAGGTCGAACGCCCGGGCTTCGGCGACGACACCCGGCACTGGGGTCCGCCGTGGGTCGGCGACGAGTCGACGTACTTCCTGGGTGTCAACCGGAACAAGCGGTCGGTGTCGATCGACCTGACCACCGAGGCGGGGCTCGACGAGGCCCGTAACCTCGTCGCCCGCGCCGACGTCGTCGTCGAGAACTTCCTGCCCGGCACGATGAATCGGCTCGGCCTCGGCTACGAGCAGGCCCGCGAACTCAACCCCGACATCGTGTACTGCTCGATCACCGGGTTCGGCGGCAACAACAACCTGCCCGGCTACGACCTGCTCATCCAGGCGGTCGGCGGATTGATGAGCATCACCGGGCCCGACCCGGCGACCCCCACCAAGGTCGGTGTCGCGGTCGTCGACGTCATCACCGGAATGCACGCTGCGCTGGGCATTCTCGCCGCGCTTCGGCACCGCGACCGGACCGGTGAGGGCCAGCGCGTCGAGGTGAACCTGCTGTCGTCGCTGCTGTCGGCGCTGGCGAACCAGTCGTCGGGCTATGTGGCGGCCGGCGTAGTGCCGAAGGCCATGGGCAACCGGCATCCGAGCATCGCACCCTACGAGGTGTTCAGCACCGCGGACCGGCCGTTCGTCCTCGCCGTCGGCAACGACCGCCAGTTCGCCTCGCTGGTAGAGGTTCTCGGGGCGCCCGAACTCGCATCCGACGACCGGTTCACGACGAACACCGCACGCGTCGCGAACCGCGAGGAACTGACGAAGATCCTCGACGAACTGCTGTCGACGAACACCGCCGACGCCTGGTTCGACGCCCTCACCGCGGCACGCGTGCCGTGCGGGCCGCTCAACGACATCGCCGACGCCGTCGCCCTCGCCGAGCGCCTCGGCCTGTCGCCGGTCGTGTCGATCGACGATCCGGACCGGGACGCTCCACTCCGCCAGATCGCCAACCCGATCCGGCTCAGCGCCACCCCCGCGACGTACCGCACGGCGCCGCCTCGCCTCGGTTAGATCTCGACAGCTTCTCCAACGCCTACAACACCGACGCCGGGTGACGGTTCGCGCCGTTTCGCCCGGCGTCGGTGGCGAATGTGCCACAGTCGAATACGCCCCTCGATGTTCCCAACCTATTCGATACGCATGTGCCCGGCGGGCGGGAAAGAGAGAAGACATGTGCACCAGGGTCGTGTGGCCGGATGCGGCGGGATCGGTACTCGTCGGCCGCAACATGGACTATCACCGCGACACGGGGACGAATCTGTGGTCCCTGCCGCGCGGAATCGACCGGCGGGACGGCGTCGGCGGCTCGTTGACCTGGACGTCGAAGTTCGGCAGCGTCGTGGCCGCGGCCTTCGACATGATGACCGTCGACGGCATGAACGAGGCCGGCCTGTCGGGACACATCCTCTGGCTCGCGGAGTCGGACTACGGAACGTACGACCCGTCCCGGCCGGCGCTGAGCATGGCCGTGTGGATGCAGTACTTCCTGGACAACTTCGCCACGGTCGCGGAGGCTGCGGCGTGGATCGAGCAGACCGAGGTGCAGGTCGTTCCTCTCGGCGACCCGGCCACCGGCGAGGTACCCACGGTGCATCTCGCATTGGACGATGCGACGGGTGATTCGGCGATCGTCGAGTACGTCGACGGCAAGGCCACCGTCTGGCACGACCGCAGCTATCAGGTGATGACGAATTCACCGACCTACGACAAGCAGCTCGAACTGCTCCGCGAGGTCGAGGGATTCGGTGGCGACAAGCCGTTGCCCGGTACCACGGACGCCGCCGACAGGTTCGCCCGCGCCGCCTATTACGTCGGCCGGCTTCCCGAACCCGAGAGCGGCGTGGAGGCCGTCGCCGGGATGTTCAGTGTCATCCGCAATGCGGCGCAGCCGTTCCGGGTTCCGGATCCGGACAAACCCTATGCGTCACAGACGATCTGGCAGACCGTGGGTGACCTGACCGGCAGACGCTACGTGTTCGCGTCGACGACGCGCCCGAACGTCCTGTGGGTCGACCTCTCCGAGCTGGATTTCACCGAGGGTGCGCCGGCGCGCAAGCTCGATCTGCTCGGCGACACCGCACTCGAAGGTGGGCTCGGCGGCAACGTCACGGACCGGTTCGTCGACACCGCCCCGCTCCAGTTCCTCGAACTTCCGGCTGCACAGTAGGTCCTCGAACTGCCGGTTGCGCAGTGGCAGAACCGGAACAGCAGGGAACCCGAAACGCGACGGTGCCGCGCTCCCGGGTCTGGGAGCGCGGCACCGAAGGGGTTCGCCGCCAGGGTTCTCCTGTGGGCGACTGTCTCTAGTGGGCGACCGCCTTCTCGACACCGACACCGGTGAGCGAGCGGACCTCCATCTCGGCCTGCTTGAACGGATCCTCCACCTTGCGGCGGCCGACGTAGGTGCCGACGATGCCGAGGACGAAGGCCAGCGGGATGGACACGATGCCGGGGTTCGACAGCGGGAACAGCGCGAAGTCGGCGTTCGGGAACATCGACGACGGCTTGCCGGACACGGCCGGGGAGAACACGATCAGCAGCAGGCAGCTGATCAGACCGCCGTAGATGCTGAACAGTGCACCGGTGGTGTTGAACTTCTTCCAGAACAGCGAGTACAGCAGCGTCGGCAGGTTCGCCGAGGCGGCGACCGCGAACGCGAGGGCGACCAGGAAGGCGATGTTCTGCCCCATCGCCAGGATGCCCAGCACGATCGACATCAGGCCGATGACGACGACGGTGATGCGCGAGACCCGCACCTGCTCGTCCTCGGTTGCGTTGCCGCGCTTGATGACACTGGCGTAGATGTCGTGGGCGAAGGACGCCGACGCGGTGATCGCCAGACCCGCGACGACCGCGAGGATCGTGGCGAACGCGACCGCGGAGATGATCGCCAGGAACAGGGTGCCGCCGAGTTCGAAGGCCAGCAGCGGAGCCGCCGCGTTCTCCTTGCCGGGGGCGTTCAGGATGACGTCCGGGCCGACCAGCTTCGCGGCACCGTAGCCGAGGACCAGGGTGAACAGATAGAAGGCACCGATGAGCGCGATCGCCCAGGTCACCGAGCGGCGGGCTTCCTTCGCGGTCGGCACCGTGTAGAAGCGCATGAGCACGTGCGGCAGGCCGGCAGTGCCGAGCACCAGGGCGATACCGAGCGAGACGAAGTCGATGCGGGTCATGTCGCTGATGCCGTACTTCGCGCCCGGAGCGAGGATGTCGCGACCGGCGACCGCCGCGTCCGAGGAGTTCGACGCCATGGCCTGCGCGTCGGCGAGCAGCTGGGAGAAGTTGCCGCGCACGGCGAATAGCACGAGGACGAACATGATCGCGGCGCCGGCGACGAGCAGGACGGCCTTGACCATCTGCACGTAGGTGGTGCCCTTCATGCCGCCGATGAGCACGTACACGATCATGAGCACACCGACGACCGCGACGACGATCGCCTGACCGGCCTTGTCGTGGATGTCGAGCAGCAGCGCGACCAGGCCACCGGCACCGGCCATCTGGGCGAGCAGGTAGAACAGCGAGACCGCGAGGGTGGACAGCGCCGCGGCCATGCGCACCGGCCGCTGCTTGAGCCGGAAGCTCAACACGTCGGCCATCGTGAAACGCCCTGTGTTGCGCAGGAGTTCGGCGACGAGCAGCAGCGCGACGAGCCACGCGACGAGGAAGCCGATGGAGTACAGGAAGCCGTCGTAGCCGTACACGGCGATGGCACCGGCGATTCCGAGGAACGACGCGGCCGACAGGTAGTCACCGGCGATCGCGAAACCGTTCTGCGGGCCGGAGAACTGGCCACCGCCGGTGTAGAAGTCCGAGGCCTTCTTGGTGGTGCGGCTGGCCTTGATGACCAGGCCCATGGTGACGACGACGAACGCGACGAAGATCGCGATGTTGATCAGCGGGTTGCCGACATCGGCGGTCCCACTCTGCGCGAGAACGGTCACTGGGCCGGTCCTTCCAGCTCTTCACGGATCGCGGCGGACCGAGGATCGAGCTCGCGTCCTGCGAATTTCACGTAGAGGGCGGTGATCACGAACGTCGTCACGAACTGACCGAAGCCCAGGATCAAGCCGAGATTGATGTTGCCGATCACCTTCGTCGCCATGAAGTCGGCGGCGTACGTCGCGAGCAGTACGTAGACCCCGTACCAGGCGAGGAAGAACACCGTCACCGGGAACACGAACCGCCGCAACCGGCTACGCAATTCCTGGAATTCCGGGCTCGCTTGCATGGCTACGAAGTCCTGGGGTGTGGGTTCGCGCCGTACCGGCGCGTCGAGCCCACTCTTGACTGTGGTCACTGCCGACTCCTCGGTTTGTGAGTTGTAGTGAGAACAGACGGTAATGAGACGACGGTCACACGCATAAGGAGTGCGGTCCGATCGCACGCCGAGCTGTCGTGTCGTGCGCCGAGCGGTCGACTCACCGCGACGAACGGCGCGTCCGATCCCCCGAAACGGATTTATCGGCACCGGACGCGCCCGCACCGAATGCGCCGATCTCACGGTCGCGGCCCATGCCGAGCCGTTCCGGGACGTGCATGCGCGAGAAGGTGCGCCCCACGTCCGCGGGAACCGACCGGCGGGTGGCGAGGGAGACCAGCACCATCGCCAGGAACGCCAGCGGCACGCTCACCGCGGCCGGGTAGCCGACGAGCACCGCCGGCCAGCCGCCGCGATCCGGATCGATGGGTGCGAGCACCACCACCATCGCGGCGGTCCCGGACACCAGCCCGCCGAGCACCATCCCCGCGGCGGCCCCGGCCGCGGTGAGGCCCCGCCACCAGATACCCAGGATCAGCAGCGGGCACAGCGTCGACGCCGCCACCGCGAACACCAGGCCCACCGAACGCGACAGGTCCAGCGACGTCACCGACAGCGACAACGCGAGCGGCACGATCCCGGCGAGCACCGCCGCGATCCGGAAGTCCCGGACCCGGCCACGCAGCACATCCGTCGACAGCACGCCCGCGACGCTGACCAGCAGGCCCGACGACGTGGACAGGAACGCGGCGATCGCACCCGAGGCGACGAGCGCGGCCAGCAGCTGCCCACCCCACCCGCTCAGCACCGATCCGGGCAGCAGCAGCACCGCCGCGTCCGAGCGTCCGGTGATGAGCAACTGCGGCACATACAGTCGCGCGAAGACGCCGAGCAGCGTCGGGAACAGGTAGAACATGCCGACCAGGGCGATCACGGCGAGCGAGGTCACCCGCGCGGTGCGGCCGTCGGGGTTGGTGTAGAACCGCACGAGCACGTGCGGCAGGCCCATCGTGCCGAGGAACGTCGCGAGGATCAGCGAGTACACCTGGAACATCGGGTAGTCCCCGCCGAATCCGTTTCCGGGTGAGGCCCACGAGTCGTTGTCCGGCGGCGCACCCGCAACGACCGGAACGGGCGAGCCGGCGGCGAGCACCAGCTCGGTTCCCGACGACAGCTCGTGCTGGCCCGGCGCGAGCAGCACCGGACCGGCGACCGGCCGGCCGTCGATGTGCCCGGTGACGTCGACCTGCAGCGGCTCCCCCACCTGCACGATCACATCGGTGGTGATGTCGACGGTGGTGCGATCGGTGACGGTCGGCGGCACCGCCTCGGTCAGGACCCGGTCGTGGGCGAGGAAATGCAGGGTGAGTACCAGCGCCGGCAACGCGACCGCGGTGAGCTTGAGCCAGTACTGGAACGCCTGCACGAACGTGATCGACCGCATGCCGCCGCCGACGACGTTGCCGACGACGATCGCCCCGACCGCGGCCACGCCCACCCACTCGGGCAGCCCCAGCAGGATGTTCAGCGTCAGTCCCGCCCCCTGGAACTGCGGCACCAGGTACAGCACGCAGATGACGGCGACGACGATCATCGCGAGGGTGCGCACCCAGCGCGTGCCGAGCCGGAACTCGGCGAAGTCCGGCACCGTGTAGGCGCCGGACCGGCGCAGCGGTGCGGCGACGAACAGCAACAGGCCCAGATAGCCTGCGGCGAAGCCCACCGGATACCACAGGGCGTCGGCGCCGTACTTCGCGACGAGCCCGGCGACACCGAGGAACGATGCGGCGGACAGGTATTCCCCCGCGATCGCCGCGGCATTCCAGCGCGGCCCGACCGTGCGCGACGCGACGAGGAAGTCGGAGGTCGTGCGTGCCAGGCGGACGCCGTAGATGCCGATCGCGACGGTCGCGGCGGCAGCGGCGATCAGGCCGACGACGGTGAGAACGGGAATCGAACCGGTGCCCATCGCGGCTCAGTCGTCGGTCAGGTCGGTGAAGTCCTGCTCGTTGCGTTCGGCCAGCCGCACGTACAGCCACGAGATGCCGAGCAGCACCGGATAGCCGACGACACCGAGCAGCAACCACGGCAGCCGCAGCCCCAGCAGCGTCACCTCCGCGAGCGAGGGAACCAGGGCGAACAGCACCGGCAGCGCCCCCAGCAAACACACCGCGACGAGCGCGAGCCGCAACGCCAGCCCGAGCTGCGCCCGGACGAGGCCGCGCACCATCGCGTCGCCGATCTGCGTCTGCTGCTGCACCTCGACGCGGGTGCGGACCATGCGGGCTCCGCGCCGCTGCGCGAGCACCACCCGTTCCCGCGGCGGCGGACCGGCGGTGCTCATCGGGCCGTCCAGGTCTGCATGGGACCGCGGATGAGCCGGTCCTTGAGTTCCCGGGTGTGGCGGCGGCTGACCGGAAGCTCCACCGGCTGCTGGTCCCCCTCCGGCCGCAGGCACACCACCAGGCCGGATCCGACACTGCGGATGCCCGTCACCAGCGGCAGCGCCACCAGGTACGACCGGTGTACCCGCAGGAATCCGGCGTCCGCCCAGCGGCTCTCGAGCGTCGAAATGGGGATGCGCACCAGGTGGGAACCGGTCGCGGTGTGCAGGCGCGCGTAGTCGCCGTCGGCCTCGACCCACCGCACCGACGACCGCGGCACCAGCGTCGTGACCCCGCCGAGTTCGACGGGAATCACCTCGTCGGACGACGACGGAGCGCCGCCCTGGTCGCTGCTGCTGCGGCGGCGTTCGGCGATCCGCCGCACCGCCTCGGCGAGCCGTTCCTCGCGCAGCGGCTTGAGCAGATAGTCGACCGCACCCAGGTCGAACGCCGCGACCGCGCGGTCGTCGTGCGCGGTCACGAACACCACCGACGGTGGCTGCGCGAAGTTGCGGAGGATCCCCGCGAGCTCGAGGCCGTCGAGCCCGGGCATGTTGATGTCGAGGAAGACCGCGTCGATGCCACCGTCGCGCAGCAGCCGCAGCGCGGTGGTCGCGTCGCCCGCGGTGTGAACCGAGCCGATCTCGTCGCGCCGGCGCAGCAGGTAGGCAAGCTCGTCGAGGGCAGGCGGCTCGTCGTCGACCGCCAGCACGGTGAGGGACTCCGGATTGTCGTTCACAACGGAATCATCGTGCCATGCCCCGCCGCCGGTCACGGTCGGATCCCCGGCCGGAACTTCGGCACCCGCATGCTGACCTTGGTGCCGGCGCCCGGTGCGGTCTCGACGACCAGGCCGTAATCGTTGCCGAACGCCGCCCGCAACCGGTCGTCGACGTTCGCCAGGCCCACGTGCGCGGACTCCTTGACGCCGCTGTCCTCGCGGTCCGCGACCGCGTCGAGCGAACCCGAGCGCAGGAGTTCCGGGTCCATGCCGATGCCGTCGTCCTCGACACTGATGACGCAGTCGGTGCCCTCGTCGGCGGCGACGATGCTGATGGTGCCGGCGCGCGTCGGTTTCCCGGCGATGCCGTGCCGCACCGCGTTCTCCACCAGCGGCTGCAACGCGAGGAACGGCAGCACCACCCCCAGGACCTCGGGGGCGATCTGCAACCGCACGTCGAGCGCATTGCCGAACCGGGCACGTTCGAGCGTGAGATACCGGTCGATGTTGCGCAGCTCGTCGGCGAGCACCGTGTACTCGCCCGCGGAACGGAACGAATACCGCGTGAAGTCCGCGAACTCGAGCAACAGTTCGCGAGCCCGGTCCGGGTCGGTGCGCACGAACGAGGCAACCGTGTTGAGGGCGTTGTAGATGAAGTGCGGGCTGATCTGGGCGCGTAGCGCACGAACCTCCGCGCGGTCCAGCCGCGCGCGGGACGCGTCGAGCTCGGCGAGTTCGATCTGGCTGCACGCGTATCCCGCGACCTCGGCGAGCACCCCGAGCATCGCCGGGCCCGGTTCGGTGGTGGTGACGACGCCGAGCACCCCGACCACACCGACGCCGTCGATGATCAGCGGCTGGGCGATCAGCGCCCGCGCCGCGAGCTCTTCGGGTCCGCGCACCAGATCGCCGTGGCCGACGAGCACGCGGCGCTCCCCCTCGATCGCGCGGACAGCGGCGTCGTGCATCTGGGCGGCGAGTCCCTCGTACAACCCGTGCCAGGCGAGCCGATTGCCGTCGGCGTCGAGCAGTGCCACGGCCTGCGCGCCGGTGAGGGTCCGCAGCTGCGGCGCGGCCTCCTGCGCGGAGGTCGCGTCGAGTCCGCGGCGCAGCGGTCGCGCGGCGAGCGAGGCGGTGTGCAGCGTCGCGTGCACGGCGCGTTCGGCGGGGGTGGTGACGACGCGACGGGTCCGTGCCCACACCGCGGCGATACCGCCGGCCAGGAGCGCGGCCACCACGACGAGCGCGACGACGACAGTGCCGGTCACTGCTCACCCCACCGGGCCGGGCGCTGCAGGCGTGGATGCTCGAACAGGCGCGGATGCTCGAACAGGTCGGTCGCGATCATGCATACAAACCTAGGGCGTGTCTCCCGATCCTTCTTTTCCGAGCGAATGTATCGCTCAGTCGGTTGAAGGAGACGAGCGGTACATTCGCTCGGAAGGAAGGGGGCGAGGGCGGCGATTGGGCGACAGGTGCGCCGAAATGGGGATCGGGCAAAATGCCCCATGACGCCGGACGCCGCGGACCGCCGCAACGCGTCAGGCGGGTCGTGCCCGCGCGGAACCGACGAGCGGCACCGGTTCCCTCATCGGCGCGAGCGCTCCCACCGAGAAGGTCCTTCGACGCTGCAGCACGGTACCCACCGGCCGCACCGCGAACGTGACGGCGACGTCGCACTCCCCGAAGCGCAGGGCGGTCAGCGCGCCGGATTCGACGACCGCGACGACACCGTGGAGGTCGTATTCGGCGGTCAGGTCGAGGTCGACGCGACCGACGAGCACGCCGTCGAGGCTCAGTTCGACGGACGGATGCTGGTTCGCCGTGATCCGCGTGCTGTCCAGCGGCACAAGCTGTTTCGTGCCGGTGAGGGACGTGGTGGCCGCGTCACGCAACCGCCGGTAGCGCTGCCAGCCCTGCGCGAACAGGTCGTCGAGGCCGACCTCCAGGAGTTCGGCGACCGCGGCGGCGACCTCCGCGTCGACGGCGGTGAGCACATCCGGGGTGAGCGCGTTCAGCGCCCTCACCGCGGCACGGACAGCGCCGAACCGGCCGAGGACGTCGGCCACCGCCGCGGCCGACCGGTCCGGAGGAACGCCCGGCAGCAACACGGTGCGCGCGGTGATCGCGTTCGGATCGGTCATGGGTTGTCTCCTGTCGTCCGGATGTCCCACGAGCGGGCACGGAAATCGATCCCGACCGCCGGGCCCGCCCGGTCCTCGACCGTGGTCCGCGGATTCCGGTCGGGCCGGGCGACCGCGCGCACCTCCCGGGTCCTTCGTCCGCTGCGGCGTTCACCCGGCCGGCGGAGCCGGGTGACCAGCACCGCGCCGGCGAGTGCGCCCGCTCCGGCGCCGAGTCCGGTCAGTGCCACCGTGACCGTGTTCTTCGGAGCGGGAGTACCGGCCGCGGGGGTGGGCGGGTCCGGCGGCGAGGCCACGGTGACCGGCGATCCGGCCGAGACCGTCACCGTTTCGGTGACCGTGTCCGGTGGCTGCGCCTGGTTCTCCATCACGGTCTCGGTGACGGTTTCGGTTGCGGTCCCACCCACTTCGACGGTCTCGGTGACGGTTTCGGTCGTCGTCTCGTACACCGTCGTGGTCTCGTAGACCGTCGTGGGTACGTACACCGTCTCGTACACCGTCGTGGGCACGTACACCGTCTCGGTCACCGTGGTGGTCGACACGCAGCACGAACCCGAGTCGGGGTCCTGCGATGCCCCGGCGCGGGTCGCGCCGAGGAACACGAGACCGAGCGCAGCCAGGCCCATGCCGATCGCGGCAGCCGTTCCCCGCCGCCTGCTCGTCGTCCCCGTATTTCGCATGTTCCCAGCGTCTTCCGGCGACGTCCGGGGCGCACGCGTAGTGCACTACCCGATTTCTGCCGGGCCGCTCACGTCCGGCCGCGGCGGTCGATCCGTTCCTCCGCGGCGGCCTCCTCGACGTCGAGGCTTTCGAGTTCGACGCGCAGGATTTCGTCGTCCAGGGTTCCCTCGTCGCGCGCGGCGATCAGAGCGGTGCGCTGGGCGCGCAGGATCGATCGCCGGAATTCGTCGAACAGTGCGCTGGCGTCGAGGTTGCGGTCGTCCTCGTTCTCCGACTCGACGGCCTGGGCGTCGACGCGGGCCTGGACGGACCGACGCACCCGTTCGAGGATGCGGCGCACGGACTCGGCGTCGAACCCGGACGGTGGGCGCTCCGCGAGGTTCCGGAGTTCGCCGCGAGCGGCGGTTTCGACGATGGATCGGGCGAGGGCACGCTGCTCCTCGTTGCGCAGCCGCTCGTACGGGTCGTGCACGTCGAGCCTGCGGATCAGGGCGGGCATGGTCGCACCCTGGATGAGCAGGGTTCCGACGGCGACGACCAGCGCGATGAGGTGGATGATGTCGCGACCCGGGAACGGTTCGCCGGACTCGAGCACGAACGGGATACCACCGGCGGCGGCGAGGGTCACCACACCGCGCATCCCCGCCCACGAAACGACCAGGTGTTCGCGGAAACTCAACCGGTCGCGGCCCAGCCGGACCAGCCCGATGTCGCGGGTGACGCGGCGACGTCCCCAGTTCAGCAGGCCCCACGCGGGCCGCACCGCCATGACCACGACGAGCACCGCGAGCGCGTACAGCAGCGCGAGAGCGACGTCGTAGCCGTGGTCGGTGACGTCGTCGAGCACGAACTTCAGCTGCAGTCCCATGTACGCGAAGACGAACATCTCGAGCAGGAGATCCAGGCTCTCCCACACGTAGCGTTCCTGGATCCGCGTGTTCACCGATGCGTCGGTGGCGCGGTGCCCCATGTACAGGCCGGCGGCGACCACGGCGAGCACCCCGGACGCGTGGATCTCCTCGGCCGCGAGATAGGCGGTGAACGGAAGCACCAGTCCCAGAGACGTTTCCAGTGGTGAGTGGTACATGCGGAGCCGGACCTGATGCACCACCACCGCGAGCACGAGTCCGACGGCGACACCGCCGGCCACCTCGTAGCCGAAGAACATGACCGGAGAGTCGAAGAACACCCGGGTGCCGGCGACCGTCGACACCGCGACCGTGAACAGGGTCAGGGCGGTCGCGTCGTTGACGAGCCCTTCCCCGGTGAGTACCGCGATGACCCGTTTCGGCAGTCCGAGTTTCTGCCCGACGGCGACGGCACTGACCGCGTCGGTGGGGGCGACGACCGCACCGAGCACCAGTGCGGCGCCGAACGTCAGCTGCGGGACGAGCCATTCCGCGAAGAACGCCACCGCGAAGGCGGTCGCGAGGACGGTGACGATGCCGAGCCGCAGGATCGGCGACAGGTAGCGCCGGAAGGTGGGAACGGAGAACCGCAGCGCGGCCGAATACAGCAGCGGCGGAAGCACGACACCGAGAATCACCTCGGGTTGCAGTTCCAGCCGGGGCAGTCCGGGGATGAACGACGCGGCCGCACCGATCGCGACGAGCACCAGCGGCGCCTGCAGATTGCGCCGGGTCGCCAGTCCGGTGACGGCGATCGCCGCGATGACGACGAACAGTATCCAGGTCCCGTTCACGGCAACGATTCTGCTCTGCCACGCGCGGCGATGGCGGTCGGTCGTTTCGGTCAGGACGCCGGATCGGGAGGATTCGCGCAGCTAGCGGACACGCGCACCCGTCCGTACGTGTGCGCGTGTCCGACCGCTGCGCGGCTCACGCGCGCCGGTCGATTCCGGCGCACGCGAGCCATGTCGGATCAGGCAGTGCCGAGGGCGTTCTTCGCGGCGTTCTCCGCCGCATCGACCTGGCCGGAGAACTTGCCACCGGTCTTGTCGTCCGCGAGGTCGCCGGCCTTCTCGATCGCCTGGTTCACCACGTCGGGGTGATCGGCGGCGAGTTCCTTGCCCTTGTCGACGATGCCCTTCACATTGTCCAAGAAGCCCACGGCATTTCCTTTCGTTTGGGTACCGAGCGAAAGGAAGCCTGCCACACCCGACGCAGGATCTCCGGGAACGCTATCCGGAACCGGGTCCCGGCGGCGGGCCGGGCTGCTCCGTCCCGGGTGGCGGGGTCGGGGGCTGGGCCGGCGGCGCACCCGGCGGCGGTGTGCCCGCGTCCTGGCCACCGGTGGCACCGAGGTGCTTCTTCGCCGCGTCCTGCGCCTTGTCGACATGCTGGGCGTACTTGCCGCCTGTCCTCTGATCCACCTGGTCGCCGGCCTTGTCGATGGCCGAACCGACCTTGTCGGGATTCTGGGCGGCATAGTCCTTGCCCTTGCCGAACAAGCCCTTCAACGTATCCATGAAGCCCATCTGCTGTTCCTTCCGTCGAAGCGGAACGGTTCTTGCCGAGGGTGTTCGCAATACGCCGGTCAGTGTACGCCCGGGAGCAGATCGTCCGGGGCGGCGAACAGGCGGCGGTGCTCGCCGTGCAGACGCCCGGTGACCCACCACGAGACCTCCACCAGGAACACACCGACGGCGCCGCACACGAACGCGATCGTCGTGTAGCCGAGGTCCGAGGGGTCCAGCGCGAAGAACTCGCGGCAGAACGGCACCGTGAACAGGATGACGTAGCCGAGCACCGATCCGATCAACAGCACGATCTTCCACAGCTGATACGGCCGGGCGACGACTGCGAGCACCCACAGCGCGATCATGATCAGGGTGATCAGCGCGGACGTGCCGGCCTGGATCTTCTGCTGCTCGGTCTGCTCCGGTCCCCCGTACACGAGCACGTAGCAGACGAACGTCGCAACACCGATGATCACGCCCGACGGAATCGCCAGCCGCATCACGCGGGGCACGAACCCGGGCCGGGCACGCTCGTTGTTCGGGGCCAGCGACAGCAGGAACGCCGGGATGCCGATGGTGAACCAGGCGGCGATCGTCACGTGCCGCGGCAGGAACGGATAGGGCAGCGGATCGAAGTCGAACAGTTGCGACAGCACCCCGGAGACCCCGACGAAGAACGCCAGCAGCACCGAGTACACCGTCTTGGTGAGGAACAGGTTGGAAACCCGTTCGATGTTGCCGATGACGCGGCGGCCCTCCCCCACCACGTGCGGCAGGGTCGCGAACTTGTTGTCCAGCAGCACGATCTGCGCGACCGCGCGGGTGGCGGGACTGCCCGAGCCCATCGCGACTCCGATGTCGGCGTCCTTGAGGGCCAGCACGTCGTTCACGCCGTCGCCGGTCATTGCGACGGTGTGCCCACGCGACTGCAAAGCCCCGACCATCGCGCGCTTCTGATCGGGTCGCACGCGGCCGAACGTGGTCGCGGACGCGACGGTCTCGGCGAGCTCGTCCCGGTCCTCGGGGAGGGTGCGCGCGTCGACGGGCCGATCCCCGTTCGACAGACCCAGCGACGACGCGACCGCCCCGACCGACACCGCGTTGTCACCGGAGATGATCTTGACGTCGACCTTCTGCCCGGCGAAGTACTCGAGGGTGTCCTTCGCGTCGGGCCGCACCCGCTGCTCGAGCACTACCAGCGCACGCGGGGTGACGACGCCCGGCGCGGCCTCGTCCTCGACGGGACGGTCGCTCTCGGCGAGCAGCAGCACCCGCAGCCCGTGCGCGCCGATCTCCTCGGCCTTGCGGGCGGCGTCGGATGCCGGATCGAGCAGCACGTCGGGGGCGCCGAGCAGCCAGTTGCCGTGGGCACCGTAGGACTGGCCGCTCCACTTCTTCGCCGACGAGAACGGGGCGGTCGCGGTCGCCGCACCCCAACCCGGATCGTCGGGCAGGGCCTCCGCAATCGCGGCGACACTCGCGTTCGGGCGCGGATCGTCGCCGGCCATCGCCGCGAGCGCGGCACCGACCGTGTTCTCGTCCGCGCCGTCGATCGGCACGATCTCGGCCAGCCGCATCCCGTTCTCGGTGAGGGTTCCGGTCTTGTCCGCGCACACCACGTCGACGCGGGCCAGGCCCTCGATGGCCGGCAGTTCCTGCACGAGACACTGGCGCTGCCCGAGCCGGACCACCCCGACCGCGAACGCGATCGACGTCATCAGCACGAGGCCTTCGGGGACCATCGGCACGAGCGCGGCCACCATGCCGCTGAGCGCGGGACCGAGCGACTCGCCGCTCGAGAACAGCTGGTTGTAGATGATGAGCAGACCCGCCGGGATCATCAGGTAGGTGATGAACTTCAGGATCTTGTTGATGCCGGCCATCAGTTCCGAGTGCACCAACGTGAACTTGCTGGCCTCCTCGGCCAGCCGCGCCGCGTAGGCATCGCGACCGACCTTCGTCGCACGGTAGGCACCACTGCCCGACGCGACGAAACTGCCGGACATCACCGTCGCGCCGGGCGCCTTGTCGACGTTGTCGGATTCGCCGGTGAGCAGCGACTCGTCGAGCTCGAGGCCCTCGGATTCGACGACGACACCGTCGACCACCAACTGGTCGCCGGGACCGAGTTCGATGATGTCGTCGAGCACCACCTCGCGCGGGGCGAGCTCGGCGGATCGTCCGTCGCGCCGTACGACCGGCTTGGTCTGGCTGACGATCGCGAGCTTGTCCAGGGTCCGTTTCGCGCGGATCTCCTGGATGATTCCGATGCCGCTGTTCGCCACGATCAGCAGGCCGAACATGCCGTCGATGATCGAGCCGGTGGACAGCACGATGAGGAACAGCACACCGAGGATCGCGTTGATCCGCGTGAACACGTTCGCGCGGACGATGTCCTTGACGGACCGGGACGCGCGATCGGGAACGTCGTTCGTCTCGCCCCGCGCCACACGTTCGGCGACCTGCTCGGTGGTCAGGCCGCCGGCGACATGGGCGGGATCGGTCACGACCGTCTCACCGGCACCGACGACCGCGGTGGGCTCTTCAACTGACATGAAGAACAGGCTATGCCAGCGCGGGGAAGTTGCGATCGCGCACCGAGCGGCAGGACCGCGTTTCACCCGCGAAGCGGCACGGGTACCCGCGACGGCATGACATCTCTGAAGGCGCTCGCACTGGTCTGCACGCTCAAGCCGTCCCCGGCCGCGTCGAGCAGCGATCTGATCACCGAACACGTCCTCGCCGAGCTCGGCAAGTACGACGTGACCGGTGAGGCGATCCGGCTGGTCGATCTCGACATCCGTCCCGGCGTCGAGGCCGATATGGGGAACGGCGACCGATGGCCGGACGTCCGACGGCGCATCCTCGACGCCGACATCCTGCTGATCGCGACCCCCACGTGGCTCGGCCAGATGTCGAGCGTGGCCAAACGGGCGCTCGAACGACTCGATGCCGAACTCTCCGAGACGGACGACGAGGGCCGCCCGATCCTGTTCGGGAAGGTCGCGGTCGCGGCGGTGGTCGGCAACGAGGACGGGGCACACGCGATCGTGGCGAGTCTGTTCCAGGCGCTCGACGACTGCGGGTACACGATCCCGGCGCAGGGGTGCACGTACTGGAACGGCGAAGCGATGACGCCCGGTGACTACAACGACCTCGACTCCGTGCCCGACGCGGTCGCCTCGGCGACGGCGACCCTCGCCCGCAACGCGGCGCATCTCGCCCGCGTACTGCTGAAGGATCCGTATCCGTCGGCCGAGTGAGGACCGGCCCCCGTCGCTACTCGCCGGCCCCGCCTTCTTCTCCTGCCCGGCGCGCCGGATCCGTCGCCTCCTGGCCGGCGTCGGTGCCGCTGTCGGGCCGATCCCCGTGATCCGATTCGAGATCGTCGTCCTGCGGGGTTTCCTCGGGGTCGGGTGACACCCGGTGGAAGCCCTCGTCCTCGTCGTGCTTGCCGGACGCGTTCATGTCGCTACTCCTCACCGGGGCGCACCGGCGGTGCGCGCCACCTCGAATTTCAGCCCGAAGTTGTCGAATGTGTTCGGCAACGGACGGTCGGGGGCCGGCACCGGATCGGAGACGACCCGGAAGTCCGCAGCGGCGAGCATCCGCGCCAGCAGGGTGCTGGTCACCAGCAGCACGAGGTTGCGGCCGGGGCACGCCGCCGGTCCGGCGCTGAACGGCACCAGTTCCGGACGTCTCTCCGCGCGTCCGTCCAGCCACACCTCGGGGACGAACTCGTCGGCGAACGACACGGTCTCGCCGTCGCGGTGGAAACCGGCGGTGAGGATCATGAATCCGGTGCCGGCGGGAATGGTGAACCGCTCCTGCTCCGGGCCCCACACCGTGTCGCGGGTGGAGTCCCGCAGGATCATCGGCGTCGTCGGCCACAGACGCACCGATTCGAGTACGGCGGCCCTCAGATACGGGTAGGGCTGCGGCTTCTCGGCGTCACCGGCGGCGATCTCCGCGCGTGCGGTCCCGCGCTGCCCCGGGTGACCGGCGAACAGCGCGAGCGTGCGCGCAGCGGCCATGCCCGCGGCGTCGAACGCGAACAGCCAGTGCGGAATCTGACCGACCGGATCGGTCGCACCTCCGGCGGGTAGCGCGGCGAGTGCTCCGGCGAGCGAACCCGGCTCGGCCCGGTCCACGTAGCGATACAGGTCTTCGGTGAAGCGGTCGCGAAGACGGCTCCGCTCGGGAATGAAATAGGACCAGTTCCCGTTCGCGCGAAGCTTTTTCAATCTGTCGGTGATGTCGTTGTCCTCGGCGGCGGAGTCGCCCAGGACGATCCGGCGAACGATGCGCCACCAGGTTCGGGTGAACTCGTCGTTGTCGAGAGTGCCGGTGCGGATCGCCGATTCGAGGAGGGCGACCGCCTCCCGGTCGACGACCTCCACGATCGGTTCGGCCAGGTGATGCAGGGTGTGCGCGGTGTCGAGTGCCTCTTCGTTGAGCCGGCGGCGTTCGGAGCGGATGGAGCCCTGCGAGATGAGCACACCGTGCGGCTGGAACGGCGAGAGTGCACCCTTCTTCTCCCGGGTGGCGGGGTCGAACGGGTCCGGCGAGTCCTCGAGGATCCTGCCGACATCGGCCGGGTCGAGCACGACCGCCAGCCGCCTGCCGGGCAATTCGATCTGCAGCGGCCCGGAGCCGTGTTCCGCACGCAGCCGGCGCAGTGCGTGCACGGCGGACGCGTCGGCGCCGAACCGTTCCAGCAGCGCCATCGACCGGGGCCTACGGGCGATCACCCCGGCGGCGACCGACGGGAAGCCGAGGGTCGCGACCAGACGCAGCGCCCGGAGGCCGCTCACGGCCGGGCCGGTCGCGGACGTCGAATGTGCGGTACCTGCGGGTGTCGCCATGACGCACTGGTACCCGCTCCGCCTTCCCGCGAAACGAGCCTGGGTCAGGAAAAGACAAGCACTCTTGACACCGGATGACAAGGATGCTTGACTTCCACTCGTGGCAGGCACACCGGGAAGCAACCGAGTTCGCGAGTTCCGCAAGCAACTGCGGATCACCCAGGCCGAACTGGGCGAGCGGGTCGGCGTCAGCCGTCAGAGCATCGTGTCCACCGAGAAGGGCGACTATGCGCCGAGCGTCTACCTCGCATTACGGCTTGCCCGCACCCTCGGCACCACCGTCGAAGATCTGTTTCCACTCACCGAGGAGGACTCCCCATGACCGCATTCGTCAAGGCCGCTCGCGTGATCGGGGATCTCGACGACGACTTCTACCGCGACGAACGTCAGCGTGACGTCTGGAACGAAGCGTCCGCAGTGGGATTCCAACTGACCCAATGGATTGCGCTCGTCGCGACGGCCGTCCTCCCGTGGGTCGCCGGACGCGTCGGCGCGTGGACCGCACTCGGCATCATCCTCGCGTGGTTCGTGGTCTCGATCGTCACCGCCGCCTACGCACGCTCCCAGGACGTCGACGTGTACGCCTCCGCCAAGACGTGGCGCCCCCGCGCCATCTTCGCCGCTGCGCTGTACATCGCGGGGGCGGTCGGCATCTACGCCCGCCTGTCCGCACCGCTCGACCAGGATCCGGAAACGTGGCTCGGGATGATCGTCGGCGGGATCTGCGGTGCAGCAGCGGTTTTCGCGATCATCGCATGGCGCAAGCGCCGCGACGCCCGCCGGATCGCCGAGGAAGAAGCGCGCGACGCCGAGGACATGTGAGCGCGCTTCTTCCCCGGAACCCGTTGCACCGGAACCGGTCAGGCCAGAACGGCGTCGACCGTCTTCTTGAGTGCCGACGGCTGTGCCGGTGAGCGCGGCGCCTTCTTCTTCAGTTCGAGCATCTCCGCACCGATCTCCTGCAGCTTCTTACGGCCGAGCTGCTCACGAACCTGCGGGAACCACTCTTCCTCTTCTTCTGCGATGTGGTGCTCGACGTTCTCGATCAGCACCGTGGCCTTGGCGTCGAATCGCTCGTCGGACGGCGACATTCCCGCCAGCTCGGTGACGAGCACGTCGGCGACGTGGTGTTCCTCGTAGGACTCGAGAACGTCCTCCTCGAGCTCCGGCAGGAGATCGCGGACCTTCGGATACATGCACTCGTTCTCGATGTAGGTGTGCACGGTCAGCGCCTCGATGATCTTGTCGACGAGCTGCCCCTTCTCCTTCTCCGCGTTCTCACCCGCACCCCGGAAGGCACGGAACAACCGCCGGATCTCCTTGTGATCGTCCTTGAGAATCACGATGGCATCCGTCGACATCAGAACCTCCTCGCGCCGGGGTCCGGCCACCCGAGCCGGACGCGGAATCCGTGTGGCTCCTTGGTACCCACGGCAGGAGTCGGGCAAACGGCACATCGTGCGAAGTCTCAGCCGAGGGACACCCACCACGGATGCTGGGCACCCGGCCGGAGCGCGTCGACCCGCTGCCCCGGCATCGGGACCGCGGTCGCGACCCCGGCGGCCTGCGCTGCCGGTAACAGCCGCGCGATCGGCTCGGACCACGCATGGAAGGCGAGGTTGAAGGTGCCCCAGTGCACCGGCACGAGCAGACTGCCGGGGCGGTCCGCGCAACCGAGGTCACCGTGCGTTCGCACTGCTTCCTCGGGATTCATGTGGATGTCCGGCCAGCGACGGTCGTACGCGCCGACCGGCAGCAGCGTCAGGTCGAACGGACCGTACCGGTCCCCGACGTCGGCGAACCGCCTCGTGTATCCGCTGTCGCCCCCGAAGAACACACGGCGCGTCGGACCGGCGATCACCCACGACGACCACAGCGTGATGTCCCGCGCGAATCCGCGACCGGAGAAGTGACGGGCCTCGGTGCACGTGATCGTCAGCTCCCCGACCTCGGTGTGCTGATCCCAGTCGAGTTCGACGATCCGCTCCTCCGGAACCCGCCACCGGCGCAGGTGCGCGCCGACACCGAGCGGCACCAGGAACCGGATGTCGCGTTGCGTGGCGGCCAGCATTTCGACGGTGCGGCGGTCGAGGTGGTCGTAGTGGTCGTGGGAGATCACCACCGCGTCGATGCGGGGCAGTTCGGCGAGCTGCACCGGCACCGGATGCATGCGGGCGGGCCCGATCGTCTCCGACGGCGACACCCGATCGCTCCACACCGGGTCCGCGAGAATGCGGTGCCCGTCGATCTCGACGAGCGCGCTGGAATGTCCGTACCAGGTGACCGCCAGCTCCGCGGCGTCCACCGGCGCGAGCGGCGGTGCGAGCGGCACCTCCGTCCGCGGCGTTCCGACGGACCCACGGGTCAGGATGTCCTTGAGGAAACCACCGCCCGCCTCCGGACCGAGCGTGCTGCTCGGCTCGGAGTTGTGGAACCGGCCGTCGCGGTAGCGGGGCGAACCCGCCGCGTACGGCCGGATGTCGGCGACGGACGCGCCGATCGAGGTCGGCAGACCGCGGGCGGCACGCGCCACCCACAGCAATCCGGCTCCGGCGAGGGCGGACGAGGCAGCCTGTTTGACGCTCACCACACCACTGTAGGGCGCGTCTCCCGATCCCTCTCGGATCGAAATGGGGATTGGGCGTCGTGCCCGAGGTGCGGGCGGCTACTTTCCGCGGAAGACGGGATCGCGCTTCTCGGCGCGCGCGACGCGCGCCTCCTGCGCGTCCTCGCTCAGCCATGCCGCGGCCAGCGCCGACATCTGTTCCGGCGACGGTTCGTCGCGGGTGCGGTCGTCGTTGAGGAACAGCTTCATGGCGCGCAACGACAGCGGCGCGAGTGCCGCGATCTCCTGCGCCCATGCCTGCGCCGCCTCGAGGTCGCCGATCCGGTTGGCCAGGCCCCGCGCGAGCGCTTCGTCCGCGTGGATCGAATCGGCGGCGAGGAACACCGCGCGGGCGGCTCCCCCACCGATGAGCGTCGCCAGCCGGCGTACGGTCCACCGGTCCACCGAGATCCCGAGCCGGGCGGCGGGCACCGCGAACCGGGCCTTCGGCGCGACCACCCGTAAGTCCGACGCGAGCGCGAGCTGGGTACCGGCCCCGATCGCGGGGCCGTTGACGGCGGCGATCACCGGGATCGGCGCGGTCTCGATGGTCGTGAGCATCTCGGTGAGGCTGTCGAGGAACCCTTCCGCGTACACGTCACCGGACAGATCGGCACCCGCGCAGAACGCCGGTCCTTCACCGGTGACGACGACGACGCGCGCGTCGTCCTCGACGGCCTGCTCGATGCACTCGCGGAGCTGCACACACATCTCGGTGTTGAGCGCGTTCCGCCGCTCGGCGCGCTGCAGTTTCATCGTGACGACGTCACCGTCGCGGCTGATCCCGATCATGTTCCTTGCCTCACCTTCCGATCCTGGCGCAGGCATCATCCCATCCGGCGAGCCTGAGCGTTCCACGCGGTCGCGCCTGTCGCTCGCGGTAAAATCAGGGGCGGCGAACAATGATGGGGAGCGGATCAGCACACTCGTCGGCTGTACGGCGGGCTGCACTCCCAGGAGTGGTCATGGACCCACGGATTCCCGATGTGAACACGGTCAGGATGGCAGTCGATCTCGCCTGCCGCGCACCGTCGGTGCACAACAGCCAACCGTGGCGGTGGACGTATTCCGACGGGCGCCTCGACCTCTTCAGCGACCGCAGCCGCCTGTTGCCGTCGACGGATCCGTCCGCGCGGCAACTCGTCCTGAGCTGTGGCGCGGCCCTCCATCACCTGCAGATCGCGGCGACCGCGTTGAAGTGGTCCACCGAGATCGACCGCCTGCCGGTGGGAGAACATTCCAATCATCTGGCCAGCATCCGGTTCAGCCACGGCGCTCGACCGGCATCGCACGATTTCGATCTCGTGGCCGCGATCCGCAGACGTTATTCCGACCGCAGGCCGTTCGCGCCGCCGTCGACCGGCGCCGGCTTCCCCGGACCGCTCCGTGAGGTGCTCCACCCGCGAACGAGGGTGACGGTGTTGCCGGAGGACGCCCGCCAGGTCCTCGGTGCCGCCACCGAGCTCACCGCTGCGATGCGACGCTACGACACCGCGTATCAGACCGAACTCCATTGGTGGACCGGCCATTCCGTCGAATCCCTCGGAATTCCCCCGGAGGCGCTCGCCACGGCGGAGCAGAGCGCGCGCGTCGAGATCGGCCGCCGGTTCCCGGCGGGCGACCGCACCTCGGGCGACGCCCCGGAGACCGACCGCTCGACCGTCATCGTGGTCAGCACCGAAGGAAACACGTGCGAGGACTGGCTGCGAGCGGGCGAGGCACTGTCGGCGGTATTGCTCGAGGCCACCGTCGATCGCCTGGCCACGTGCCCGCTCACCCACGTGACCGAGTTCGGGCAGAGCCGGGAGATGATCCGCACGTTGCTGCCCGAGGGCGGATGCCCGCAGGCACTGGTCCGTGTCGGCACGACCGCGCCGGAGAACCGTCCGAAGCCGACGCCGCGACTGCCCACGGATTCGGTGTTCACGGTGACCGTCCGGCGTGCGACACGGTGATCCGATCCGAACATCTTGCGGGGCAAGGATTTCCGTCCGTCACTCGTCCGTGTCGTCCGGGGCCGGCTCGGCGCGGTCGGTCTTCGCCGGGCGACCGGGGCGGCGGATCTTCTCCGCATGGCCGGGCATCCGGCCGGCCTCGGTCAACGCGCGCCGCAGCAGGAACTCGATCTGCGCGTTGGTGCTGCGCAGCTCGTCGCCCGCCCACCTCGCCAGTGCGTCGTGGACCGCCGGATCGAGCCGCAGCAGCAGCTTCTTGCGTTCGGCCATGCGGATCGGACCTGACTACTGGTAAAGCGAACCGGTGTTGACGACGGGCTGGGCACCCTGGTCCCCACAGAGTACGACGAGCAGGTTGCTGACCATCGCGGCCTTGCGTTCCTCGTCGAGTTCGACGGTGTGCTCGCGCTCGAGCTGATCGAGGGCGGTGGCGACCATCCCGACCGCGCCCATGACGATCTGCTCCCGGGCGGCGATGACCGCGCCCGCCTGCTGGCGGCGCAGCATGGCCTGTGCGATCTCCGGGGCGTAGGCGAGCTGGTTGATGCGCGATTCGACAACGTGCACGCCGGCCGACCGGACGCGCTCGGCGACCTCCTCGGACAGCTTGGTGGTGATCTCGGCGGCATTCTGACGCAGCGACATCGTGTCGGCGGGCGCGTCGTACGGGTAGCTGCCGGCGATGTGACGAACGGCGGCTTCGGTCTGGACCGCGACGAACTCCTCGAAGTCGTCGACGTCGAAGACGGCGCGGGCGGTGTCCTGGACCTGCCACACGATGACCGCCGAGATCTCGATGGGGTTGCCGTCCGCGTCGTTGACCTTCGCCTTGCCGGTCTCGAGGTTGCGGATCCGGGCGGAGATCCTGCGGCGGGTGTTGAGCGGGTTCATCCAGCGCAGTCCCGGTTCCCGGAGAGTGCCCGCGTAGGAGCCGCCGAGCAGCTGCAGCACGCGCGCCTGGTTCGGTTCGACCAGCACGAGACCGGCGAGGGCGGCGCTCGCGAGCACGACCAGGACGGCACCGGCGACGATCAGCGGAATGTTCGTCTGCAGTGCACCCAGCACGATCAACCCGACGCCGGCCAGTTCGACGAGGAGCCCGATGCCGAGCACCAGCCAGCCGCTGCGGGAACGCCCGGGGCGTTCGGTGATCGTCGATTGCGTTGCGGCCATGGCGCGCTCCTCGTCGTGGTCGGTAATGCGATATTAAAGTGATATCACATTTCCACCCGTGGTTTCGATAGCTCGGAGTCATAGCCCGGTGGACCGCCCGGACAGTTGGCATCATGATTGCCACAGACCAACCCACGACAGGGAGCGGACACGATGACGACCGGTGATCCCGACACGTCCGTGGACATCGTCGTGATCGGAGCCGGGCAGGCCGGGCTGTCGGCGGGTTACTACCTGCAGAAGTTCGGCAAGGAACCGGACAGCGGGTTCGTGGTACTGGACCGGTCGTTCGGCCCCGGCGGGGCATGGCAGCACCGCTGGCCGACGCTGACCCTCGACACCGTCAACGGACTCCACGACCTGCCCGGGTCCTCATTCGCCGAGGCCGTCGACACCACCGACGGGAAGGTACCCGCCGCCGCGGCGGTCCCCGAGTACTACCGCGACTACGAGCAGCGCTACCACCTTCCGGTGCGCCGGCCCGTCCAGGTGATCGTGGTGTGCGACCGCGGCGAATACCTGCGCGTGGAAACCGATCACGGCGTGTATGCCGCGCGCGGCATCATCAACGCGACCGGCACCTGGGAGCACCCGTTCGTGCCGTGGTATCCCGGCGCCGCACGGTTCCGCGGACGGCAACTGCACACCAAGGACTACCGGACGGCCGAAGAATTCGCCGGCAAGCACGTCCTCGTCGTCGGTGGCGGCATCTCCGCGGTGCAACTGCTCGACGAGATCTCCCGCGTCACCGAAACCACCTGGGTCACCCGACGCGAACCTGCTTGGCGCGACGAGGAATTCACTCCCGAGGAGGGGCGGGCCGCGGTCGCGGTCGTCGAGGACCGGGTCCGGCACGGGCTGCCTCCGGGATCGGTGGTGTCGGTGACCGGTCTCCCCCTCACCCCGGCCATCCGTGCCGCCCGCGAACGCGGTGTGCTCGAACATCTTCCGATCTTCTCGGAGATCACCGAGCACGGTGTCCGATGGCCGGACGGTCGAGAGCTGGACGTCGACGTCATCCTGTGGTGCACCGGATTCCGCAGTTCCCTCGACCATCTGGCACCGCTCGGCCTGCGCAACCCCGGCGGCGGAATCACCATGACCGGCCGGCTCGCGACCCAGGTCGCCGTCGATCCGCGCATCCACCTCGTCGGGTACGGTCCGTCGGCGTCGACGATCGGCGCGAACCGCGCCGGCCGGGCCGCGGCCCGCGAACTCGTCGACCACCTCGAAGCGGAAGCCTCCGCGAGGTGAGCATGCGCGGCCTGTCGATGTTGGTCGTCGGACTCGCCACGGCCGCGAGCCTGACGCTGTCCGCACCGACCGCCGTCGACACGCTCGTGCCGCCCCCACCCCCACCCGTGCCGGCGGCGCCACCCCTGCCCGCGACCGCGGAGGAACTCGCCGCCCGGATCGTGCCCGCCGTCGTCACGATCACCGCCACCGACGGGTGGACGGGGATGGCGGGGACAGGGATCGTCCTGACCTCCGACGGCCTCGTGCTCACCAACCATCACGTCGTCAGCGGCGCCGACGAGATCAACGCCTTCAGCGCCGCGACCGGCCTGTCCTACGACGTCGCCGTCAACGGCTACGACCGCGTCCACGACATCGCGGTCGTGCAGCTCGGCAGCGCCCGGGATCTGCCGGTCGCGACGCTCGCCGACGCCGAGGCGCCCCGAGTGGGTTCCGCCGTCACCGCGTTCGGCAACGCCGACGGTGGTGGGGTCGTCGTCGCCACTCCCGGCACGATCGTCGCAACCGGGCGCAATGTGCTCGTGCGAGACTCGGCCGACGGGTCGCGGCACCGGCTGACCGGGATGCTGCAGTCGGACGCGGCGATCCGGCCCGGCGATTCCGGTGGTCCGCTCGTCGACGCGTTCGGCGCCGTCGTAGGGGTGAACACGGCCGGCGCGATCTCGGAGGATCCCGCCGAGACCCCCGCCGCCCCGGAGGCCTACGCGGTGCCGATCTCCGCCGCGATGCGCATCGTCGAGCAGATCCGCGCGGGCACCGGCGACGGCACCGTGCACGTGGGCCCGACTCCTCTGCTCGGAGTCACGGTCACCACCGTCCGCGAGGACGGCGAGAACCGCGGCGCGGAGGTGCTGTGGGTGTCGTTCGACTCACCGGCCGAGGCCGCCGGGCTCGACATCGGCGACATCATCACCTCGTTCGACGGCAAGCCCGTCGCCTCCAACGGCGACCTCGAAACCCTCCTGATGGCGCGACGCCCCGGCGACACCGTCGAGATCTCCTGGCGCGACAAGACCGGCGACGCGCAGACCGCGACGCTGACCGTCGAATCCGGCCCCCCGCGCTGACGCCCCGGCCGAGTGCGCAGATCTTGTTGTCTCCCATCGAAAATCGCGACAGGTTCTGCACACTCGACGACCGCGGCGCTCACCGCAACCGGTGCGTGGTCTGCCCGTGCGGGTGCTTCGCGAACACGAGGACCTTGCGCGGGTCGACCCGGAACACCTCCGCGCCGAATCCCTCGCCGCCGAATCCTCCGTCGACCACCTCGAAGCGCCACTGCTCTCCGTACTTGGCGAGGTAGGCGTCCGCCAGCGTCTGCAACTGCGCGGGATCGGTGATTCGGTGGGCGTCGCCTTCGACCACCACGTCGGCGCCGTCGGCCCACGTG
The DNA here is from genome assembly GCF_053589135.1 of Rhodococcus sp. NPDC003382. Classification (NCBI taxonomy): domain Bacteria; kingdom Bacillati; phylum Actinomycetota; class Actinomycetes; order Mycobacteriales; family Nocardiaceae; genus Rhodococcus; species Rhodococcus sp. NPDC003382. The sequence goes on along the minus strand of NZ_JBSFRH010000011.1, from coordinate 56,167 downwards.
TTCGTGCCCGTCGTCACCGCGACCTGCGTCTCGTGCTGCAGGTTGCGGGCCTTCTGCTCGCCCGGACCCGTGCAGAACCAGAACGCGCCGTCGCGCCAGAGCCCGATCAGCGGGGTGACGTGCGGTCCCCCTCCGCGCCCGGTGGTGCTCAGCCAGTACAGTTCCGCGTCCGCGAGCAGGCGCTCGGTGTCGCTCCACGCCATCGGCTGCGCGTCCGGATCACCGAACCGTGTGTCGATCGTCGTCACCGGTGTGCCCATGCCGGCCTCCCTCGTTTCGCCGATTGTCCACCGGTACCGACCTCGCCGAGCGCCGAAACTCAGCATCCCCGGGTGACGGGCCCGTACACCCGGGGCGGGATAATCGCCCGGTGAGCGCAACACTACGAATCGACGGGCTGTCCGCGTCCCGCGGCGAACGGACCCTGTTCAGCGGACTGGACCTGACGGTCGCTCCCGGCGACGTGATCGGCATGGTCGGCGCGAACGGCGCCGGCAAGTCGACACTGCTCACGACGCTCGCCGGCGTCGGTACCGCCGACGTGACCGGCACGATCACGCTCGGCCCGCCCGACGCGACCGTCGGTTATCTCGCCCAGGAACCCGAGCGCATCGCCGGGGAGACGATCCTCGGGTTCCTCGAACGACGCACCGGTGTCGCCGAGGCCGAACGGGTGATGAACGCCGCGGCGGAGGCGCTCGGCGAATCCGACGTCGACGACTACACCCCGGCACTCGAACGATGGCTCGCCCTCGGTGGCGCCGACCTGGGCGAACGCGCCGAGAAGACCGTCGCCGACCTCGGTCTCGACGTCGGGCTCGACGCCCCGATGACCGGTCTGTCCGGCGGGCAGGCGGCCCGGGCCGGGCTCGCGGCGCTGCTGCTGTCGCGCTACGACGTGCTGCTGCTCGACGAACCGACCAACGACCTCGATCTGGCCGGCCTCGAACAGCTCGAGCGGTTCGTCGCCGAGACCCGCACCGCGCTCGTGGTGGTCAGCCACGACCGTGAGTTCCTGGCGCGGACCGTCACCGGCATCGTCGAGCTGGACCTGGCGCAGCAGCAGATCGCCGTGTACGACGGCGGATACGAGGCGTACCTCGTCGAACGGGAGGTCGCGCGACGGCACGCCCGCGAGGCCTACGAGGAGTTCGCCGACACCAAGCAGCAGCTCGAGGATCGCGCTCGGATGCAACGTAATTGGCTCGAGCACGGGGTCCGCAACGCGCGCCGCAAGTCGAAGGACAACGACAAGATCGGCAGGAAGTTCCGCGCCGAGGCCACCGAGAAGCAGGCGGCGAAGGCTCGCCAGACGCAGCGCCGCATCGAACGGCTCGACGTCGTCGAGGAGCCCCGCAAGGAATGGGAACTGCGGATGTCGATCGCGGCCGCACCCCGCAGCGGCGCGGTCGTGGCGACCTTGAACGGCGCCGAGATCCGGCGTGGCGCTTTCCGTTTCGGCCCTGTGACGACCCAGGTCGACTGGGGTGACCGCATCCTGGTGACCGGGCCCAACGGCGCCGGGAAGACGACGCTGCTCGGCCTGCTCCTCGGCACGTTGACTCCCGATGCCGGCAGCGTGTCGCTCGGCTCCGGTGTCGAGATCGGTGAAATCGACCAGGCGCGTGGGTTGTTCGAGGGCGAGGAGCCGTTGGTCGAGGCGTTCGGCGCGCAGATACCCGACTGGCCCGACGCGGACGTCCGGACGCTGCTCGCGAAATTCGGGTTGAAGGGCCACCACGTGCTGCGGCCCGCGGCGTCGCTGTCCCCCGGCGAACGCACCCGCGCCGGACTCGCCCTGCTGCAGGCGCGCGGGGTGAACCTGCTGGTGCTCGACGAACCGACGAACCACCTGGACCTTCCGGCGATCGAGCAGCTCGAACAGGCCATCGACAGTTTCGAGGGCACGCTGCTGCTCGTCACGCACGACCGCCGGATGCTCGACACCACCCGCAGCACCCGACGGTGGCGCCTCGACGACGGGAAGCTGACCGAGGAGAACGCATGAGTGGCAGTGTCCGGGTCGACAGCTGGACGTGGTCGGTGCGACTGTTCAAGACCCGCTCGGCTGCCGCGGCGGCGTGCCGGGCCGGGCACGTGCGCGTCGACGGGATGACCGCGAAGCCGTCGACACCGGTGACGATCGGCGCGGAGGTCCGGGTCCGCGCCCACGGGCTCGAAAAGATCGTCGAGGTCACCCAATTGGTGAACAAGCGGGTCGGCGCCCCCATCGCGGCGACCGCCTATCTCGACCACAGTCCTCCGCCGCCGCCGAAGGAGATCCTCGCGTCGCTCCCCCGCCGCGACCGCGGTGCCGGCCGGCCGACGAAGAAGGAACGTCGAGAGCTGGACCGGATCCGCGGGTTCAACGAGGACTGATCCGCCCGGCGGTCACCTCTGGGCGACGGCCGCGAGTGCGTGTTCCACGAAGGTGCGGAAGGCCCAGGCCAGGTCGTCCCGGGATCGGTGGGTTCCGCTCTCGTACCCGACGAGCATGTACATCGCGACGGTCGCCTGCCGTTCGGCCAGCGTACGGTCGCCGGTCGCGTCGAAGAAGGCCTCGGCGATGAACTGCCGACGTTCCTCGTCGGCCTCGATCTGGATCGCCCGGACGTCGGGGTCGTGGGCCGCCCACACGCGGATGGCGGCCTCGGTGTCGTGAGGCAGGTTGAGGGCGACGTCGATGAGGAATTGGAGCCGTTCGACCGGGTCGGCGACCTCTCGTGCATCGCCGATGAGGCGGTCACTCTTGGTTTCGCGCCAGTAGCGGATGAGCGCGGACGTGTACTCACCCCAGTTGGGGAACGCGTGGTAGAACGAGCCGCTGGTGGCGCCGACCTCCTCGCACACCGTCGCGAGTTTCAGTCCGGCGTGACCCTGCCTGCCGAGCACGTCGAGTCCGGCCTCGAGATAGCGCAACTGAGCGCCGCGCGTGGGTACCTTCCTCTTTCCCCCGTCCGAAGCCATGTCTCCTCCGATCCGGCCACGCCTCTCGATTGTGACCTCTTGCACAAAAATATAACCCTACTTACACTCCGACCGGGACGCGAAGGAGAAGCCGTGAGCAAACCCAACCGCAACGCCGGTCTCGACCCGGAGAGCCGATTCCACGAGATCTACCGCAACCTGACCACCTACGAATTCCCGTGGGATTTCAACCAGGCCCTGAGCTTCGCGCTGTTCCGCACGTATGCGGTGCCGAGCATCGGGTCGCTGCTCGACGCGACCGGCGCGTTCACCGAGACCACCCAGAAGCGCTACGACGACACCTCGATCCTGCTCGAAGTCCCGCTCCTCCAGGGATTCGACAGCGCCGAGGGCAAGGCCGCGATCCGTCGCATCAACCAGATGCACCGCATGTACGACATTTCCAACGACGACTTCCGCTACGTGCTCTCCACGTTCGTGGTCGTCCCGCAGCGCTGGATCCAGGCCTACGGCTGGCGGCAGCTGACCGACGACGAACTGCTCGCGTCGGTCCGCTACTACCAGGCCCTCGGGCGTCACATGGGCATCAAGGACATTCCGGCCACCTACGGTGACTTCGAGACCCTCATGGACAGCTACGAGGCCGAGCACTTCGCGTTCGACGCCGGCGGGCGGCGCGTCGCCGACGCCACGATGGACCTGCTCGCGTCGTTCTACCCGAGCTTCGCCAAACCGGCCGTCGAACTGTTCAGCCGCTGCCTCATGGACGAGCCGCTGCTCGCCGCATTCCGCTACCCCGAGCCCGGGAGCCTGGCCCGGAAGCTCTCGGTCGCGGCGCTGCGGGGCCGTGCCCGGCTGCTCGCCGTCCTCCCGCCGCGACGCAAGCCGCAGTTCGTCCACGACATGCCCCGAATCCGCAGCTACCCCAACGGCTTCGACATCAACAGTATGGGCACCTTCACCCCCGGCTGCCCGGTTCCGCACACGGCGCCGGAGAAGTCCGCACCCCAGCAGTAGACGTCTCGGGATTCGGCCCGCCGACCGTACGCGTCGGCGGGCCTTCCCTTTTTCCGAGCGAATGTATCGCTCGACTCCTCAGATCGACTGAGCGTGCCACTCGCTCTGATGGCACGGTTGACAGATCGTTGGGTTTTCACAACACTTTGTTGTATGAGCCCGGTACGCCGTGGGGAAACCCTCCCCATCTACAACCGGATCCGCGTACTCCGCGCGGACCGCGGATTGAGCCGCAGCCAGCTCGCCGCATTGGTCGAGGTCAATCCCCAGACCATCGGCGCTCTCGAGCGCGGCGACCACTACCCCAGCCTCGACCTCGCGTTCCGCATCTGCGACGTGTTCGGCCTGCCCGTCGAGGCCGTGTTCTCGCGCACGGAGTTCGCGCCGCTGTCCGCCGGGCTGCACCGTCCCGCACCGAAGGAGGCTTGAGATGCCCGCGCAGAACCTGCTCGAGCGGTACGAGGCGCGTCGCACGCGCAGATTCCTCGACAACCAGGAACGGATGTCCGGGTGGCTCCCGACCTGGCGCACCCGAGCGCGTCGCCGGCTGCTCACCGTGATTCTCGCCGTCGTGCTGGCCTGCATGTTCGTCGCCACGACCGCGACCTATTTCGTTCCGCTCGCCGCACTCGCCTGGCTACCGCTGACACTCGTGTTCCTCGTGACCTGGACGTCCCTGCAGATCGTGTCGAGCCGGCTGTCCGACGCACCCCGGCACGCGCTCGACGAACGGGAGATCTCCGAACGCAACAGCGCCCGGTCGATCGGGCTCGGTGTCGCTCAGGTGCTCGTGATGATTCCCATCCTGGCACTACTGCTCGGATCGACCACGGACAGCGTCGACCACCAGGATCTGGCCTACGCCGCAGGAGGTTTCACTCTGGCCTCGATCCTGTTCGCCGGCTGCCTGCCCGCGATGATCCTGGCCTGGATCCGCCCCGACGACGACCCGGAGGACCATCTGTGACCTTGACGCTGAGCCACCTGACCAAACGCTACGGCGACATCGTCGCCCTCGACGACCTGAGCTTCGAGGTCCGGCCCGGCGAACTGTTCGGGTTCGTCGGCAGCAACGGCGCCGGCAAGACCACCACCATGCGCATCACGCTGGGCGTGCTCGCCGCGGACTCGGGTGAGGTGCTGCTCGACGGCAGGCCGGTCGATCTCGACGTGCGCCGCACCATCGGCTACATGCCGGAGGAACGCGGACTGTATCCCAAGATGAAAGTGGGACAACAGCTGTCGTATCTCGCTCAGCTGCACGGCCTGTCCCGTTCCGACGCGGACGGCGCGGTGCGCCGGTGGACGGAACGCCTGGGCATCGCCGAACGTCTCGGCGACACCGTCGATTCGCTCTCCCTCGGCAATCAGCAGCGCGTCCAGCTGGCCGCCGCGCTCGTGCACGACCCGACGGTTCTCGTGCTCGACGAACCCTTCTCGGGCCTCGACCCCGTCGCCGTGGACGTCATGAGCGAGGTGCTCATGGAGAAGGCAAACAGCGGTGTTCCCGTGGTTTTTTCGAGTCACCAGCTCGATCTCGTCCAGCGCCTGTGCCACCGCGTCGGCATCATCGCGAAGGGCCGGATGCGTGCCGTCGGCACCGTCGACGAACTGCGCTCCGGCGGCGACGCCCGCCTCGTCGTGCACGCACCGCAGGCACCGCCCGACTGGGCGGACGGACTGCCCGGCGTCGGCACCGTCGAGCACACGGACGGCCGGACCGTGCTGTCCGTCGCACCCGGGGTCGACGACCAGCAGATCCTGAAGACCGCACTCGAAACCGGGCCCGTGCACGAATTCTCGCTGCACCGACCGTCGTTGGCCGATCTGTTCCGGGAGGTGGTGTCCGCATGAGCGCCCCGTTGACCACGACACGTGCGATCGGGCTCGTCGCGCGACGCGAGTTCGTCACTCAGGTTCGGAAGAAGAGCTTCGTCGTCAGCAACGCGATCGTGCTCGTCGCGATCGTGGTGGGCATCGTCGCGATGTCGATCTTCGGCGGATCCGACGACGACCGGCCCACCGTCGGTGTCGTCGCCGCGCCGCAGCTGAGCGCAGCACTCGGCGCGATCGGCGACGCCACCGGCATGCCGCTGGAGATCTCCGAAGTACCGGACGGCGATACGGGTCGCGCACAGGTCTCCGCGGGCGAACTCGACGTCGTGCTGATCCCCCGCGAGCCCGCGGGCGTCACCGCCGTCACCGAATCGAATATCGACGCCGGGCTGAAGACCGTTCTCGATGCCGCGGTCGCGCAGGACGCGCAGTCGGCGGCACTGATCGAACGCGGAGTCGATCCCGCCGAGATCGCCGACGCCACCGCGCGATCGACCGTCGTCGTCGAAGCGATCGACCCGCCCGATCCGGAGCAGGGTCAGCGAGTCGTCCTGTCGATCGTCGCCGTGGTGTTGCTGTACATGCAGATCCTGATGTTCGGCATGTACGTCGCCATGGGGGTCGTCGAGGAGAAGTCCTCGCGCGTCGTCGAACTGCTCCTGTCGACGCTGCGCCCGCTGCAGTTGTTGTGGGGCAAGATCATCGGCATCGGTGCCGTCGGCCTGCTGCAGCTCGCCGCGTACGGCGTTGTCGGTGTCGGAGCCGCCCTGGCCACCGACACGCTCACCATCACCGGCACCGCGCTCGGGGTGTTCGCGAGCACACTCGGCTGGTTCGTCCTCGGATTCGCGTTCTTTGCGGTGCTCTACGCCGCCGCCGGGTCGATGGTGTCGCGGCAGGAGGATGTCAACTCCACCTCTGGTCCGTTGATGATGATCATCCTCGCGATGTTCTTCGCCGCGTTCTCGTCCGTCGACGATCCCGACGCCACGTGGAGCACGGTACTGAGCTGGATTCCGCCGTTCTCGGCGATCCTCATGCCGCTGCGGATCGCGGCCGGCGTCGCATCACCGTTCCAGATCGTCGGCACGATCGTGCTCATGATCGTGGTCACCGCGCTCCTCGCTGTCGTGGCGGCGAAGATCTACCAGCGTTCGATCCTGCGGATCGGCCGCACCGTCACGTGGAAGGAAGCCCTCGGGCGGTGACACCGGTCCCGAAGCAGCCCGACGTTCCATCTCCTCCACGAGGATGGGCACACCGATGTTGCAGGAGTGGATCCCGACGGTGGTCGCGAACTTCAGGACGTCGAGGATCGCCTCGGGTTCCACGCCGAGTTCGAGTGCGGCACGGATGTGGCGCCGCACGCCGGGCGCATACATGTGCAGGCAACTGGCGTCCACCGCGATGCACAGGAGCTGGATCTCCCGGGGCGTGAGCGAGCCGGACTGCAGCGGCTGCATGGCCGCGGCCATGTACTGCTCGGTCCACGCCGGGTCCATCCGGTCCAGGTCGTCCCACAGCGGATTCCAGAAACCCTCGTCCCGCATGCGTTCCACGGTCGGGCGGGTTCCCGGGCCGGTCACGACACACCCGCTTGCGTCGACGAGGCGGACTCGACCAGCGCCCGCTTGAGGATCTTCCCGGTGGCGGTCATGGGCAGGACGGCCGTGAACTCGATCCGGCGCGGATACTTGTACGCCGCCATCTGCTCCTTGCACCAGTCGATCAGCTCGGCCTCGCCGAGTCGTTCTCCCGCCTCGGGGATGACGAATGCCTTGACCTCCTCACCGTGCCGCTCGTCGGGGATTCCGACGACCGCGGCCAGCGAGACCGACGGGTGGCTCATCAGCACCTCCTCGATCTCTCGCGGGTAGACGTTGAACCCACCCCGGACGATAAGGTCCTTGGCCCGGTCGACGATGTAGTAGAAGCCGTCGTCGTCCCTGCGGGCGAGGTCGCCGGTACGGAACCAGCCGTCGCGCATCACCTCTGCCGTCGCTTCGGGCCGGTCCAGATAGCCCTTCATGACGTTGTGCCCGCGCAGCACGAGTTCACCGACCGCGTCGGGCCCGGTCACGGGATTCCCGTCCTCGTCGACGAGCATCGCCTCGATCCCCCACACCGGAACCCCGATCGAACCGGGCCGCGGCTCCCGCTCGGGGTCGCTGAACATCGCCAAGGGCGACGTCTCCGACAGGCCGTAGCCCTCGAGGATTCCGATGCCGAAGCGCTCGGCGAACCGGGTCAGGATCTCCACGGGCAGCGCCGCCCCACCGGAGATCGCCCGGCGGAGTGTGCGGGCGATCCGCTTCACGTCGACGGACTCGTCCACCGCGCCGAGCAGCGCCCAGTACATCGTCGGGACACCCGCGAACACGGTGACCGATTCGGCGAGCATGAGATCCAGGGCGGCCTTCGCCTCGAATCGGGGCATGAGCACCAGCGTCGCACCGACAGACAACCCGGCGTTCATCGTCACCGTCTGCCCGAACGAGTGGAACAGCGGCAGCGTGAGCAGGTAGGTGTCGTGGCGCAGCGGATTGCTGTCGAACAGGCGGTTCGCGGTCAGTGCGTTGAGGACCATGTTCGCGTGCGTGAGTTCCGCACCCTTCGGCCGGCCGGTGGTTCCGCTCGTGTAGAGCACGACCGCGGTGTCGGTCGGGCAGCGCACCACGGCACCGGTCCCGACCACCCAGTCCGGGTCGACGACGGGTCGCGCATCGCTTCCGTCGGCCGTCGTCACCACATCCGAATCTGCGGAGAGAAAGAGGATTTCGCGACAGCCGTCCGCTTCCGCGAAGGCGGACCGACCGTACTCGCCCGTCGGCAGCTCGTCCGTGCCCTCGAAGCAGAAGTAGAGGGCTGCGCCGGAATCGTTCAGGTGATAGGCGATCTCGCGGGGCTTGAGCAGGGTGTTCAGCGGCACCACCACACCCCCGGCCTTGAGGATGCCGTAGTACACGGCGGGAAACGCAGGAATGTTCGGGCACGTCAGCGCAATTCGGTCGCCGGGCCGGATACCGCGATCGATCAGCAGAGCCGCGATTCGGTCGGCGCGGACATCGAGTTCGGCGTAGGTCAGCCGCTCGGTGCCGTGGACCAGCGCGACCCTGTCCGGGTAGCGGCGAGCGGAATCCTCGAGAAGCACGGAAAGATTGAACATGGGATGGGTAGATCCTGTCGTTGCGGTGTGTGATGCCCGGAAGAACTCACTCTGCCTGTGAGAGCACCGGACTCGTGTCGTCGATCAGCTCCTGCAGCAGCGTCTCGGCGTCGGGCCAGAAGCCGTATCCGGCTGCGGGATTCAGATGCCCGACGTCACCGAGATCGACCAGGCGGCTCCCCCACGCCTCGGCCATTCCGGCGACCCGGCGGAAGCCGGCGAGCGGGTCGTTGCGGCTGGCCGCGACGATGCTCGGGAACGGCAGGATACGGCGGGGAATCGGGGTCCATCCCCCGTGTTCGAGTTCGTCCGTCGTCGGATATCCGGCCGGCAGTGGCAGTTCGACGTCCGCGGGGGTCGCGAGCAGTGCCCCTTGAATCGGGCGGGTCGGATTCTGTGCCCAGTGGACGGTGGTGACGACGCCGGCGCTGTGCGCGACGAGCACCACCGGACCGGCGGTGTCGGCGAGAACGGCGTCGAGGGCAGCGACGCGGGCGGCGCGATCGAGTTTGTGGTGTTCGAGCGGCGGCACGATGCGGGCGTCGTCGAGTCGTTCGGCGAGGAGGGTCTGCCAGTGGTCGGCGACATGGTCGCGCAGGCCGGGCACGATGACCACGGTCGGGGACGAAGAAGTGTTCACAGGGAGCTCCGGGGGTCGTCGAGGTACGGTTCGGGGTCAGCTGACCTGGACGGCGCGGTCACGCAGCTCGGCGAAGCGGCGCAGACCCGCCGGATACAGCCGCTTGCCTGCGATCAGCGCGACGATGGCGACGACATAGATCAGCGGCGCCAGCTGCAGCGCGCCGACGAGGCCGAGGCGGTCGGCGAGGATGCCGATGACGAACGGTCCCAGCGCGAGGCCGAGCAGGTTGTTCGCGACGGTGAGGGTGCCCATGGCCGAGGCACGGACCGAGGAATGGGTGAGGTTGGCGACCATCGCGGCCGTCGGGCCGGACGATCCTGCCGAGAAGAACGCGCCGATGCCGAGGAGCACCAACTGTGCGGTGCCTGCTTCGAGGCGGAACGCCGCTACCAGGGTCACCAGCGAGATCGCGCAGTAGACGATGGCGGTGGTCCACTTCCGGGCGATGTCCAAGCGCCCGACGCGGTCGGTGATCACGCCGCAGACGACCATGCCGCTGCCGATGAGGAGCACGACGATCGCTGCTGCGGCGGCGGCCTTGTCGGGAGCGAGGCCGTAGTACCGGTTGAAGAAGCTGGGTGTCCACGAGAGCAGGACCGCCGCGGTGAACATCTGCAGGCCGCCACCCGCGTAGGCGCACAGCACCGCGGGGTTGGTGAACAGGCTCGACACGGGAGCCCGGAAGCCGTCCGGCGGTGACGCGACCTTCGTTTCGGGAGCATCGTCGACCGAATACCGCGCCAGCTTCCGTTCACTGACGAGTGCGCGGAACAGCGCCACGAGGAGAAGCCCGAACACCGCCATCGCGGCGAACGACCACCGCCAGCTCAGATGCACGGCGATCAGACCGCCGAGCGCGACACCGACGACCGAGCCGAACGAACCGCCTGCCATGAATGCGCCGCTGAGGGTCGCGTGGATCCGCGGGGCGAACACGCTCAGGACCAATGCGATTCCGACGCTGCCGTAGGCCGCTTCACCGACACCGACGAGGAACCTGGCGCCGAGCATCTGCTCGTAGTTGCTCGCGACCGCGCACAGCAATGTCGCGGCGGACCACAACGTGGCCATGAGCACCAGACTCTTGACGCGACCCCACCGGTCGGCGAGCAGCGACAACGGGAGGGTGAGCAACCCGACCATGAGCGCGACGACGCTCGTCAGCGAGGCCAGTTCCGAATCGGCCAGTGCCCATTCGGTTTTGAGAAAGGGGAAGACGGCGCTGAGGACCTGCCGCGACATGTAGTCGGAGAGCAGCAGACCGAAGGTGAGTGCGAAGACGATCCACGGGTAGGCCCGTGAGCGGGTGCGCGGTCCGGCGACGGTGGCGCCCGGATCGGCGACAGAGGTGGTGTGCAGTCCCATGGGTGCTCCTGGGGAGACGGTTCGGTGAGTGGGGACTCGGCGGGCGGTGCGGTCCCGGGGCACGATGCGAGTGCGTGCCCCGGAACCGCTGGGTGTAGCGAGGTCGATCAGGCGTGCTGTGTGAAGCCGACCTGCCCGGGGCGACGGTTGGGCGCGTAGCCGAGCTTGGCGAGGGTTTCGTCGGCGTCGCGGTAGGTTTCGCCGATCTTGTAGATGTCGCGGGCTTCCTTGCCGGTGGCGACCTCACGGCCGAGTTCGCCGGCGATCCGGACGAGCTGCTGGATCTGCTGGACCGAGGTCATCTTCCGACCCTTGCGACCCCAGAGGGTGTCCTCGTTGCCGCACCGGGTGTGCAGGCCCATCGCGATCGCCATCGTGTTGACGGGAAGCACCGAGCGCATGAGGGTTTCGAGGGTCAGGCACGCACCGTCGGGGACGCGCTGGATGAAGTTCATGATGTTGTACGGGTTGGGGCCGTCGAAGCCGCCGCCGATGCCCACCCACGTGAGGTTGAGGGGTCCGGTGTAGACGCCGCGGCGGATGAGCCGTTCGACGGTCTCGAGCTGCGGGATGCTCGACAGCTGGAAGTGCGGCTGGATGCCCGCCGCCTGCAGGCGGCGCAGGTGCTCCTCGACCCACTCGGGTCCGGCGGGCACCGTCATCTCGCGGTAGGTCGTGGCCAGCTCCGGGCGTTCCATCGAGGTACCCGCGATGTCGTCCGCGGTCATCAGTTCCATGATGTTCATCTGCGAGGTGTTGATCGCGATGGTCACCTGATCCGGCTTCGGGTCGAGCTCGGCGAGCATGTGCCGCACGTCGTCGTCCAGCCACTTCGCTTCGGCGCCTTCACCTTCCGGAGCGAAGGAGATCGAGCCACCGACCTGCAGGATCATGTCCGGCACGGCCTCGCGCAGGCCGGCGAGGAGCTCGTTGAACTTCGACAGTCGCTTCGAGCCCTTGCCGTCGAGTTCGCGAACGTGGATGTGCAGCACCGTCGCGCCGGCCTCGTAGCAGTCCACGGCCTGCTGGATGTGCTGCTCCATGGTCAGCGGCAGGTCTTCGGGAAAGTCGGAGGGTTCCCACTCCGGGCCGTAGGGGGCCGCGGTGATGACCAGCTTCTCCTGGCACTCGGGGAACAGGGCGTCGTCGTGGAAATGCATGGGAGGTCTCCGTATCGGTATCGGGGGGATCGGGGGAAGGTCAGAAGGGGCGGTCGCCGACGATTCCGGCGCGTTCCATCCTGCGGACGGCCGGCCAGTAGTCCTGGACCGCGTAGTGCTGGGTGGATCGGTTGTCCCAGATGGCGATGCTGTTCCGGGTCCACCGCCAGCGCACCTGGTACTCGGGGATCGCCGCTTGGGATGTCAGGTAGCGCAACAGTTCTCCGGCGCCGGGTGCGTAGTCGCAACCGAATCGCACGTTCTCGGGGGTGTGGTAGTTGACCAGGTGCGTCGTGAAGGAATTGACGAACAGGATCTTCTCGCCGGTTTCCGGGTGGGTGCGAACCACCGGGTGCTCGGCGTCGGGGAACTGCGCGTGCAGTGCATGCCGCTTCTCCGTCGACAGTGCCGCACCGAAACTCGACTCGATGCTGTGCCGCGCGCGCAGGCCGGCGATCTTGTCCTTCACCGCATCCGGCAGACGACGGTAGGCCTCGACCATGTTCACCCAGATGGTGTCGCCACCGACGGGAGGTGTCTCCACGCACCGGAGCACGCAACCCATCGGCGGGTTCTCCCGCCACGTGGCGTCGCAGTGGTAGGCGTTCTCGTAGTGCTCGGGCGCGCTGTCGAGATCCTTGTAGATCCGAACCAGGCCGGGATGCTCGGGGTGGCTGCCGAGGACGGGGTGGTCCTCGAGTGCACCGAAGCGTTCTGCGAGAGCGACGTGTTCGGCGCAGGTGATGTCCTGGTCCCGGAAGAAGAGCACCTTGTGCTCGAGGAGCAGCGCGCGGAGCTGGGCGAACAGTGTCTCGTCGCGGGCGACGTCACCGAGGTACACGCCGGACAGTTCGGCGCCGATCGTCGCGGTGAGCCGCTCGACCCGGAATGCGGTGCGGGTGTCGCCGGCCGGAGGGAGCGTTGTGGTCATGGGAGTGTCCTTCGAGGTGGTGCAGATCAGAGGGTGAAGACCGAAGAGCCGATGCTGCGGCCGGATTCGATGTCGCGGTGCGCGCGGACGGCGTCGTCGAGCCCGTACCGCTGGTTGATCTCGATGGTGATGTCGCCCGCCGCGACGTGCGAGAAGAGCTCGCCGGCGAGTTCGGCTCGCTCGGCCGGGTCTGCGATGTAGTCCGCCAGCGCGGGGCGGGTCACGTACAGCGAGCCCTTGATCGCGAGCTGCATGGCGTCGATCGGGGGGATCGGCCCCGAGGCGGTACCGAAGCAGACCAGCAGACCCCGGCGGGCGAGCGAGTTCAGCGACGTCTCGTAGGTGGTGGCACCGATGCTGTCGAACACCACCGGGACGCCCTTGCCGTCGGTCAGTTCGCGGACGCGGGTGGCGACGTCCTCACGGGTGTAGAGGATCACCTCGTCGCATCCGTGCGCCCGGGCGATCTCGGCCTTCTCCTCCGTGGACACGGTCCCGATGACCTTGATTCCCAACAGCTTCGCCCACTGGGTGAAGATCAGGCCGACACCGCCGGCGGCGGCGTGGAGCAGAACCGTGTCGCCCGCCGAGAGCGGCCGGATCCGGCGCAGCAGGTAGGAGGTGGTCAGTCCGCGCATCGTCATCGCCGCGGCGGTCTCGAACGGGATCGCGTCGGGCAGATGGATGAGATGCTCGGCGGGCATCACGCGCTCGGTGCTGTAGGCGCCGAGGGGGCTGCCGGTGTAGGTGACGCGGTCGCCGGGTGCGAAGTCCTCGACGCCGGCGCCGACCGCCTCGACCACTCCGGCGGCCTCGACGCCCATGCCCGCCGGCAGCGGCGCGGGGTACAGGCCGGTGCGGAAGTAGGTGTCGGCGAAGTTCATGCCGACGGCCTCGTGACGGATGCGGACCTCGCCCGGTCCCGGGTCTCCGACCTCGACGGCTTCCCAGGTGAGGACCTCGGGGCCACCGGTTTCGTAGAAGCGGACGGCTTTTGCCACGGTATCTCCTTCGCGGCCGCACCGGGTCGCAGGCGGGCTGCGACAGGTGGGGCCCGGTTTCGGGGTGCGTTCGATCCCGTTGCGGGATCGCGGAATTAACCGGCGCTGGTGCGCTCGGCTCCGGCGTTTGCAGAGCCGGCCTTTGTGATGTGACTAACACTACGGGGCTCACGGCCCGTATGCTTATCCCTATGGGACATGACCCTGTTCATTTCGGGACATCGGTGTGACGACGTGAAGCCCCTCGCCCGCTATGCGTCGCTCAACAACTACGTCGACCTCGCCCACTCTGCCGGGCTCGATCCCGCCCGCATGATCCGCGACGCCGGTCTCGATCCCGCCGGTCTCGGTCTCCAGGACCGCTGGGTCCCGGCGTCGGCCATCGCGACACTGCTGGAGAACTCGGCGACGGCGTCCGGGCGCGACGACTTCGGCATAGCGCTCGCCGGACTGCGCCGCTTCTCCAATCTCGGCCCGTTGAGCCTGGTCGTCCGCGAGGAACCCGATGTCCGCAGCGCCGTGAAGATGCTCGTGCGCTACCAGCACATGTACAACGAGGCCCTGAGGACCCACATCAGCGAGAACGGCGGGATCACGACCCTGCGCGTCGAACTCGACGTGGGCGTGCCCGGCGACTTCCCCCAATCGATCGACCTGGCCGTCGGGGTGCTGCACCAGCTACTGAAGGGATTCCTGGGCCGGACCTGGCGGCCGCTCTCGGTGTCCTTCACCCGTCCCGCACCCCACGATCCGGCTCCCTATCGCCGGATGTTCGGAACCGAGGTGCTCTTCGCCGAGAGATTCGACGGAATATCCCTGTACACCAAGGATCTCGACGCACCGAACGCCATGTCGGATCCGCTGCTGCGTCCCTACACCCGGAAGATTCTCGAAGGAGTCGACGCGCGCGAGGACGTCACCACCCTGAGCAGGGTCCGCGAGCTGATCGAACTCCTGCTGCCCACCGGACGGTGCTCGGCCGAGCAGGTCGCCCGGAGCCTGGGCGTCGATCGCCGAACCGTGCACCGCAAACTCGCCGAAGAGGGTCATACGTTCTCGTCGGTGCTCGATTCCACCCGCGCCGAACTGGCCTCGCACATGGTGGGCAACACCCGGTACTCGCTCACCGAGGTCTCCGAACTTCTCGGGTTCTCCTCCCCCGCGAACTTCTCCCGCTGGTTCCGAAAGCAGTTCGGCCGCAGCCCGAGCCAATGGCGAGCCGAGACCATAGGGGGCAGGTCCACCGAACCCGAGTGACATATCGAATCGATATGCCCTGATGCCGGAATGACGTCTATCGGTTTCGGCGTCCTCGGGCCACGGTGGGAGAATGGTTCTCTCCCCCACCGTCGCTACCACGCCTCCGATCCGGACGCGTCTGCGAACTCCGTTGCCGGGTCTCGCATTCTGCGCCGTGGGTGCCGCCGCGGCACTCGGCATCGCCCGACTGTCCGGCATCAGCCCGCTGCTGATCGCGATCGTCCTCGGAGCGACGATCACCAATTTCTTTGCGCTACCGTCCTTCACGGCGCCCGGTATCGCGGTCGCCTCGAAACGGCTGCTGCGCGTCGGAGTGGCACTTCTGGGCCTGCAACTGCTGCTCTCCGATGTTCTCGGCCTCGGCTGGGGCGTGCTCGCCCTCGCCGCCGCCGTGGTGGTGGGTGGGATCGCCGGCACAATGGCCGTGGGACGGCTTCTCGGCATGGAGTGGGGCGAACGCCTGCTCATCGCGTGCGGCTTCTCCATCTGCGGCGCCGCCGCGGTCGCGGCCGTCGAAGGGGTGACCGCAGCCCGAAAACAGCATGTCGTCACGGCCGTGGCGCTGGTGGTCGTGTTCGGGACCGCCATGATCCCCGGACTCCCGTTCGCCGCGTCGCTGCTGGGGCTCGACACGACTCGGGCCGGCATCTGGGCGGGCGCTGCCGTCCACGAGGTGGCGCAGGTCGTGGCGACCGGCGGCGCGATCGATGCCGGCCGTCTCGGAACGGCCGGGGCGAGCGCCCTCGCGGTCGCCGTCACCGTCAAACTCGCCCGTGTCGCGCTCCTCGCACCCGTGGTCGCGTGGATCGGTGTCGCCTCCCGCCGTCGCAGCACCACGGACGGCCCCGCCGGGCGGCCACCGCTGGTTCCGCTCTTCCTGCTCGGATTCGTCGGGTTCGTGGCGTTGCGGGCGACCGGACTGCTGCCCGACCCGGCGCTCGACCTCGCACCACTCGCCCAGACCGCCCTGCTCACCACCGCGATGTTCGCGCTCGGCACCGGGGTGAAGGTCTCCGTCCTCCGCGGGGTCGGCTGGCGCCCGTTCGTCCTCGCGACCGTCTCCACCGTCTGGGTCTCGGCGATCGCACTCGGCGGTGTCCTTCTCCTCGGCCTCGAACCGATCGTGTGACCGCGCGACGCGAACGTCCGTCAGTCGAGGTAGCGCTGTAGCGGCGTCGATTCCGGCTGATCGAGCCGCCAGAATGTGCCGCCGTCGCAGGTTACGGTGTCGCCGCTGATGAAGCTTGCGACCGCGCGGGCGGCGGTCGTCGGGTCCGGAAATCGTCGGCCCTCCATCGGACCGGCCGTGATCTCGAGGGTGCCGGTAGCCGGGTCGAACCGGCCCTTGACGCGGTAACCGCCCCGGTCGGCGATCACCCGCAGCCGCAGGTCCTCGACGACCTCGGGTTCGACCGACTTGCGCACCGCACCGGCACTTGCCTTCTTCGCACGGTTGCGGGCGCACCGCTCGGCCTCGGCCTCGGCCGCGTCGTCGTCGGTGTACAGAGTGGTGTCCTTGGCTGCTGCCAAGCCGAGCAGGTCCCAGCAGTCCTTGCCGTGGACGACGCTGCTGAGGGGGATGGCGTGACTGCCTGTGTGTGTCCGGCCGGGGACATCCGCCATCCAGAGGTCCACCTCGGCGGCGATGCCCGCCGCGACCTCGTCGGAAGGCAACACGAAGTAGCCCGCCGGGTCGCTTCCCAGGTCGACGAACACCCAGAACTGCGAGCCGGTGTCGTCGGTGTCGGGCAGGGCATCCTGCCGTCTGGCCTGCCAGTCCCCGTCGATCCTGGTCCGGACGCGGACGATGCGGCTGTTTCCGTCCGCACCCAGGACCTCGACCGGGGTGCGCGGCAGGTGGTCGAGCCGCTCGGCGCGGCCTCCACGCTGGATGACCTCGGAGATGAAGGCTTGGATCCCTCGACCGGCAGTGTCGTGCACTCGACTGCGTCCATTTCTGTGTCGCGACCCGTACGCCTCGGTGAGCTGTGTTGCGACGGGTCTACGCGGCACGACTCGGGTTACTGCACCCACAGTACGGGCACGGGGTGCGGCCACCACAGGACGCGTCGGCATCCGGTGGGTCGGGCCGAGTACCGGGCGACCACTCCGGTATAGCTTGACACCAGGAACGACAGGTGGAGGCGACGTGGCCGGCAGCAAAATCTCCGCACGGGAGTTCATCGACAGCGTCCTCGACGAGGGCAGTTTCGTCTCCTGGGACACGACACCCGTCGACGTCGGCGCCGACGAGACGTACCGCGCCGAACTCGCTCGTGCGGCCGAGCGTTCCGGCGTCGACGAATCGGTGATCACCGGTATCGGCACGGTGCACGGCCGTCCCATCGCGATCATCGCGTGCGAGTTCGCGTTCCTGGCCGGGTCGATCGGGGTGGCCGCGTCCGAGCGCATCGTGTCGGCGATCGAACGCGCCACCGCCGAAGGGGTGCCGCTGCTCGCGTCCCCCACCTCCGGCGGCACCCGCATGCAGGAGGGCACGCTCGCGTTCGTGCAGATGGTGAAGATCGCCGCCGCGGTCGCCGCGCACAAGGCCGCGCACCTCGGATACCTGGTGTACCTGCGCAATCCGACCACCGGCGGGGTGTTCGCGTCGTGGGGTTCGCTCGGCCACATCACCGCCGCCGAACCCGGTGCGCTCGTCGGCTTCCTCGGACCGCGCGTCTACAAGGCGCTGTACCACGAGGAATTCCCGCCGGGCGTGCAGACCGCCGAGAACCTGTCCGCCAACGGCGTGATCGACGGGGTGGCACCGCTCGAGGCCGTGCGACGGCTCGTGCACCGCACGCTGCGGGTGCTGGTCGAGCCGAGCAGCCCGGACGAGGGCGCCGAGGCGGCCGTCACGGACATCGACGAGGTGCCGGATGTGCCCGCGTGGCAGTCGGTGATCCTGTCCCGCCGTCCCGAACGACCCGGGATCCGGCAGTTGCTGCGGCACGCCGCGTCGGCGCAGGTACCGCTGTCCGGCACCGGTCAGGGCGAGGCCGACAAGACGGTGCTGCTCTCGCTCGCCCGGTTCCGGGGCGTGTCGTGCGTGCTGTTCGGTCAGGACCGCAGCGGCCAGTCCGCCGCGCTGACGATGGGGCCGGGTGCGCTGCGCGAGGCGCGTCGCGCGATGCGGCTCGCCGACGAATTGCGGCTGCCGCTGGTGCTGGTCATCGACACCCTCGGGGCTTCGCTGTCGCGTGAGGCCGAGGAGAAGGGACTCGCACCGGAGATCGCCCGGTGCATAGCCGATCTGGTGACTCTGCCGACCCCGACGGTGTCTGTGCTGCTCGGTCAGGGCACCGGCGGGGGCGCCCTGGCGCTGCTGCCCGCCGACCGCGTGCTGTGTGCGCAGAACGGCTGGCTGGCGCCGCTGCCGCCGGAGGGTGCGAGCGCGATCGTGCACCGCGACACGACGCACGCGCCGCAGATGGCCGCCGCGCAAGGAGTTCGCTCACGAGATCTGTTGCGCCACGGCATAGTCGACGGTGTGATTCCCGAATTCCCGGATGCTACAGAAGAACCCACGGAGTTCGTGAAGCGGGTCGGCGCGGCCGTGGCCGTCGAACTGGGCGATCTGGCGAGCGAACCCGCCGATACGAGGTACGCGCGGCGCCTCGAACGCTACCGCCGGCTGGGGTTGCCCGACTGAAGATCCGACCCGGGAGCGTGCCGGCCGGGGAAGGTCACCGCAGGCCCCGGCGTTCCCGACCTCAGGGCAGCCGGCCGCGTCGGCCCGCGAGGCGCGCGAGTTCCCGGAGCACGCCGGGGGCCTTGCGCGCCACGGTCAGGACCGCCCGATCGGACATGGTCGGGCGCGGCGGTGCCGCCGACTGCGTCGGCCGTGCCCCGTTCGTCGCGGCGAACAGCCGTACCTGACCGGGGACGCCCTTGAGCCGGTGCCTGCCGAGGTCGGTGAAGTCGATGTCGGCGCCGGCCGCGAGATCACGCACCGTTTGTGAGCACCGCACCTGTCCCGGGCCGGCGGATGCGGCGATGCGGGCCCCGAGGTGAACCGTCATCCCGGTCAGTTCCGGACCCGCGCGGGCGACCGGCCCGGCGTGCACACCGGCCCGGACCGAGAGTCCGAGTTTCTTTGCGGCACAGTCTATTCTATGCGCGCAGTGCAGCGCGGCCGCCGGTCCGTCGAACACGCTCAGGGTGCCGTCGCCGGCGATGCCGACCAGACTGCCGCCGCCCGCCCCGACCTCGCCGCGCACCATCCGGTCGTGTGCGGCCAGGAGTTCCGCGAACCGGTTGTCCCCCAGCCGCGCGAGCACCTCGGTCGAGCGCACGACGTCGGTGAACAGGATGGTCGCGAGAAAGCGGTCCGCGTCGACCGGCCGAACCGTGCCGGTGGCGAGTTCCTCGACGTGGTCGAGCACCGGGATCAACGCCTCGCCGAGGGTCGCACCGGCCGGGATCGGCGGCAGGTCGTGGAAACGGCCGTTCGGCACGAGTTCGGCGACCCGGCGGACGGCGTCCCGGGCGAACAGGCTCTCCGGCTGGTGCAGCACCTCGGTGCGGCACTGGATCGAGGGCAGCACCTGCACGTAGCTCACCCGCATCGCCCACTCGAGATGCTGCTGCGCGGTTGCCGGTGTGGCAGAACAGCGTTCGAGCATGGCCATGATGCGGCGGTTGTGCGGAACATCGAGGGTGGGGTGCGCCAGGGAGGTCAGTTCGCCGTGCCCCCAGCGTGCGTACGCGCCCCGGAAGGAATCGACGAACCGGTCCCGTTGGGCGCGGGTCCATCCGGGCGGCGGCTCGCCGTCCTCGGACAGCAGAGCCTCGGACCAAGGCTCGGCGAGGACCAGCCCGGCGACCCGGTCGGGACAGCGGGCGGCGAGCAGGGCGACCGCCCCGCAGGTACTGGAGGCTCCGACCAGTGTCACCCGCGCGACACCGGCGTCGTCGAGGACCGCGAGGACGTCGTCGGCCTGCTCCTCGAGGGTCGGAACGTGGTCGACCGGATCGGACAGCCCGAAGCCGCGCCGCTGGAAGAACAGCGACCGCGCGAAGCTGGAGCAGCGTTCGAAGTTGTAGTGCAGATGCGGATCGGTCCACATCAGGTCCGGGTGCATCATGTCCTCAAAGAACCAGGCCACCGGGTGTGGTCCTCCGCCCACGAGCTGGTACGCCAGTGCGTGACCGTCGCGCTGGATGTACCGCGTCACGGGCGGGTCCATGGGACAACGATAGGCGGCGACCGGGCGAGCTGCGAGGGATCAGCCCCTCGTCCGACCCCGGTGACCCGGCGCGACGAGATTCCTGCTCACCCGCTGGAGCCCGCGACGGCACCCGCGGTGACGGCCGCGATCATCGCGGTGTTGACCGCCTCGACCGCCTGACGGACCGCGGCTCCCGCCCATTCCCCTTCTGCGATCTCCTTCGCGCGCTTGTTCACGGCACGCTTGTCCGCGTCCGGGAACACCTTCGAGGCCGCGGAGACGGCCGAGAGCATCGAGACAAGGGCCGCGGTCCGTGGCGCCGGAGTGAGACCGTCGACCAGCGCGGCCCGCAGTTCGGCGCGCACGTGCCGCTCGTGACTCTCGTCCACCGCGGGCCACCGGCGCGTCGTGAACAGTCCGAGGATCCGACCGCGCTCTTCCCGCAGCCAGCCCCGGTCGACGATTCGATCGATCAGCGTGTCCTGCAGACCCTTGGTGAGCTTCTCGATCGCCGACGCCGGTTTCATCGGTTTCGCGTCCGCGAGCCTGCGGGTGGCGTCGGCGAGCACCGGATCGTCCGGCGCCGGGTCCGGGCGCACCACGAGCCGGCCCTTCCGGACGACGCTGCCGTCGACGTCGGGCGTGACGGTCCCGGCGAGCGCGAGTTCGAGCAGCACCGCCCCGGCCAGCACCCGCGGCAACCGGATACCGTCCACGATCGGTTTGCCCGATTCGTCGTCCAGCAGCAACAGCAGCAGGTCTTCGGCGAGCAGCGGCATGTAATCCACGTTACTGTTCGCCACCCGCTCGTCGACCGATTCGGACCGTCCGTCGCACGGCATCCGCACCGAACCGCGGGGTGGCACCCGGGGCACCGTCCGGTCGCATAAGGTGTTCGGCGTCACAGTGCTGTGTGGAGGAAGGACACGAATCGATGAGCTCGTACGCGGAGGCGTTCCGGCAGAGTGTGGAGGACCCGGAGACCTTCTGGCTCGACGCCGCGCGCGGAGTGGACTGGGTGAACGCACCGACCCGGGCTCTCGACGGTTCCGAGGCGCCCTCCTTCCGCTGGTTCCCGGACGGCACGCTCAACACCAGCGTCAACGCACTGGACCGGCACGTGCAGGCCGGCCACGGCGACCGCACCGCGCTGATCTGGGACTCGGCGATGGTCCCGGCCAAGCGCACCTACACCTATTCCGAGCTGCTCGACGAGGTTGCCGTGTTCGCCGGCGTGCTGCGTGACCAGGGCATCGTCGCCGGGGACCGTGTCATCGTCTACATGCCGATGATCCCGGAGGCAGCCATCGCGATGCTCGCGTGCGCCCGCATCGGCGCCGTGCACTCGGTGGTGTTCGGCGGGTTCGCCGCGAAGGAACTGGCCACCCGCATCGACGACGCGCAGCCGGCGCTCCTGGTGACCGCGTCCGGCGGTCTCGAGCCGGGCCGCACCGTCGAATATCTCCCCATGGTCGAACAGGCGATCGGCCTGTCGCAGACCCCGCCGCACACCGTGATCGTCAAGGACCGCGAGTCCATCCCGGGCTCGGCCGCGGACTACAAGACCTCGTCGGCGGCGTGGTTCGACTGGGACGAGCTGGTCGCCGACGCCGGCCCGGCCGATCCGGTCCCGGTCGCGGCCACCGACCCGCTGTACATCCTGTACACCTCGGGGACCACCGGGAAGCCGAAGGGTGTGGTCCGCGACAACGGCGGTCACGCGGTCGCGCTGACCTGGTCGATGCGCAACATCTACGACATCTCCCCCGGTGACGTGTGGTGGACGGCCTCCGACGTCGGCTGGGTCGTCGGCCACTCCTACATCGTGTACGGGCCGCTGCTCGTCGGCGCGACGACCGTGATGTACGAGGGCAAGCCGGTGGGCACCCCCGACGCGGGCGCGTTCTGGCGGATCATCTCCGAATACGGTGTCCGTGCGCTGTTCACCGCACCCACCGCGATCCGCGCCGTCCGCAAGGCCGATCCGAACGCCGAGGAACTGAAGAAGTACGACATCTCGTCGCTGCAGACGCTGTTCGCGGCCGGCGAGCGTCTCGACCCGGACACCTACGAATGGGCGACCGCCGTCCTCGACCGTCCCGTCGTCGACCACTGGTGGCAGACCGAGACCGGCTGGGCGATCGCGGCGAATCTGCGCGGCCTCGAACCGATGCCGCTCAAGGCCGGCTCCCCCACCGTCCCGGTCCCCGGCTACCGCGTCGAAATCGTCGACGGCGAAGGCAAGCGCGTCGAGGCCGGCACCGAGGGCAACATCGTCATCGCGCTGCCGTTGCCGCCCGGCACCCTCACCGGTCTGTGGCGCGACGAGGATCGCTACCGCCGCTCCTACCTCGACACGTTCCCCGGCTACTACCTCACCGGCGACTCCGGGTACATCGACGAGGACGGCTACGTGTTCGTCCTCGGCCGCTCCGACGACGTCATCAACGTTGCCGGACACCGTCTTTCGACGGGAAGCATGGAAGCGGTCGTGGCGTCGCACCCCGCCGTCGCCGAGTGCGCGGTCATCGGCATCCGCGACGAGCTCAAGGGCCAGCGGCCCAGCGGCTACGTCGTCCTCAAGGCCGGCGTCGATATCGATCCGGAGAAGCTCCGGCAGGAACTGGTCACGATGGTCCGCGAACAGATCGGTGCCGTCGCAACCTTCCGCGACGTGACGGTGGTGCAGGCGCTGCCGAAGACCCGATCCGGCAAGATCCTGCGGAAGACCATGCGGCAGATCGCCGATCACGAGCAGTACACGGTTCCCTCGACCATCGAGGACCCGGCGGTGCTCGAGGCGCTGGAGCGGCAGCTCGGCGGCTAGAGCAGAAGACGAAGGGACCCCGCCGCCGAGCGCTGCTCAGCGGTGGGGTTCTTCCGTGTCGTGGCCGGCGCCGGTGCGCAGCCGTCGTCCGTAGTCGACGAGTTCCTGCAGCTTCGCGTCGTTCTTCTCGCTCACCCGGGTGTCGCGCTCGGGTAGCTGCAGCGACTCCTCCGCCGCGATGCCGGCCTGCAGCTGACGGCCGCGCTCGAGTTCGGCATCGAATTCGGCGCCGAACAGCAACGCCAGGTTCGTGATCCACAGCCAGAGCAGGAAGATCACGGCGCCGGCGAGCGAACCGTACGTGCGGTCGTAACTGCCGAAGTTGGAGACGTAGAACGCAAAGATCACCGAGGCGGCGATCCAGGTGCCGATCGCGATGACCGATCCGAGGCTGAGCCACCGGAACTTCGGTTGTGCCACATTGGGTGTCACGTAGTAGAGCACCGCCACGATCACCACGACGAGCACGAGCATCACCGGCCATTTGGCGATGTTCCACACGGTGACCGCGGTGTCGCCGAGCCCGACGGCATCGCCGAGGGCACGCGCGACCGGGCCGCTGATCACGAGCATCGCGGCGGTCGCGCCGGCGGCGATCAGTGCCAGCGCCGTGACGAGCAGCATCAGAGGCCGCAGTTTCCACACCGGCCGGCCCTCGTCGATCTCGTAGATGCGGTTCATCGCCCGGCCGAACGCACCGACGTAGCCCGACGCGGTCCACAGCGCGGCGAGCACACCGATGATCAGCGCGAGCCCGGCGGACGGGGCGTTCACGAGCTGCTCGACCGGTCCACGCAGGGTGTCCACCGCCGAGGCGGGACCGAGATCCTCGACCATCTGCATCATTCCGTCGACCGTGGATCGTCCCTGCCCGACCACGCCGAGCAGCGACACCACCACGAGCAGTGCGGGAAACAGCGACAGCACCGCGTAGTAGGTGAGCGCGGCGGCGAGGTCCGTGCACTGGTCGCGGCCGAATTCGCGAACTGTCCTGCGGACCACGTACTTCCACGACGGTTTCGTCAGATCCGTCGGTGAGTCCGGTTTGCGGGGATCGTCGGGCGCGACCGTCCCACCGGTGCGTCCCGAGCCTTCGTCGACCGTCATGGCGCCATGAGTACCCGCGCTCGGCGGCCGACCAAACGCGCGCGCCCGGCGTCCATCCGACGTACGATGCGGCGATGTCCGATGCCATCAGCGGCTCGAGCGACGGGTTCTCCGCGATCGTGGACCGCCTCGACTATCCGATGTTCGTGGTGACCACGCGCGCGGCGAACGAACGCAGCGGGTGCCTGGTCGGTTTCGCCACCCAAGCGGGGATCGACCCGCCGCGGTTCCTCGTGGGCCTGTCCGACAAGAACCGCACGTTTCGGGTGGCCACCGCGGCCGATCATCTCGCCGTGCACGTCCTCGACCAGCGGAACCTGCCGCTGGCCGCGCTGTTCGGCGGGGAGACCGGCGACGAGGTGGACAAGTTCGCACGCTGCCGCTGGAGCGAGGGTCCGCACGGCCTGCCCATCCTGGAGGACGCCGCGGCATGGTTCACCGGCGAGATCCTCGGCCGGTTCGAACTCGGCGACCACGTCGGCTTCCTGCTCGCCCCCGACGAAGGTGAACTCCGCAGCGACCTCACCGACCTCGTGACGTTCCGGGACGTACGCGACATCGACGCCGGCCACGACGCGTGACGACGGCTCTCCCGACATCCGCTCGGTCCCCAGCCATCCTTCCCGACGATCGTCACAGCGTCTGACTGGGTGCCGAGCGGATACGGCGGAGTGCCCTCTCGAAACGCGCCACGAACATGCCGCCGGGAGTGCGGATGGTCCGCTGCAGGTCAGGGTCGGGTATGCCACTGTCGCGCAACCGCAGCCGGCTGAGGGATTCGCCGGGGCTCGCGCTGCGTCCGTCGAGGAAGCCGACGATGCGCCGGGCTGCGGCAATCCCGGTTCGCGGCGCGTCGAGCAGATCGTCGAAACACAGCCCCGGGTCGTGGCGCAGGGCGCTGTCCCCGATCACGACGGCTTCGTCCTCACTCACCGTCCGGGCGAGGTCGACGACGGTACGAGCCGGAGACGTGACGCGCATGTCGTCCAGTTCGACGACGTCCCCGTCGAGCCTCCCGGCGTGCCCGTAGCGCGTCGCCGACCGATACCCTCCTGCGTCGCGCCCGTTGGTGACGTGTACCCGCCCCAGGTCGGTACGCAACACGTCGAACCCGTGCAGGACGGCGGCGGAGATGTGGCTGAGTGCCGCCGAAGATCCGAGTTTCGCCCCTCGGCCGCGCATGGATCGTGTGCCGACCGACGTCGTCGAGATGCCGTAGTCCCTCGCTGTCGAGATAGACACCGGGCGTGAGCCGTGCGAGGTCGCCGCGTCGCACCGCCCGCCGCAGTTCGGCATCGGTACGGCCGGCCGCGAGAGCATCGCGTCGGAACAGCGGTTCTGCCATGTCGGCCGGCGTGCCGCACGACGGCCCGCCTCTTCGTCCGCGAACCGGTGATCGGCGGCGATCTGTGGATGGATGCGCCGCCTGTGGAATTCGTATCCGCTCGGTCCCCAGCCATCCTTCCCGACGATCGGACCAGCGGATAGCTGGCGGCACCGCGGATACCCGTGATCTGATCGGAGGATGCGCCGCCTCGACGACCCGATCGATCCCACCCGAACACTCGACGACGCCGGCCTGCGCGCGCTGTACGCCTATCCCCCGCAATTGGACGGGCCGTGGATCCGCGTCAACTTCGTGTCGTCGCTCGACGGTGCCGTCGCGGTGGACGGCCGATCCGGCGGGCTCGGGACCCCGGCCGACAAGAAGGTCTTCGGGATGTTGCGTGAGCTCGCCGAGGTGATCGTCGTCGGGGCGGGCACGGCCCGGGGTGAGAACTACGGGGGTGCGCGCACGAGTCCGGCGCTGCGCGAACGTCGCGCGGCGGCGGGTCTGCCCGAGACCGCGCCGGTCGTGGTGGTCACCGCGTCGGGCGATCTCGATCCGCAGATGCGGCTGTTCACCGACACGTTCGTGCCGCCGGTTGTGTTCACCAGTACCCGGGTATCCGATGCGAAACGTCGCGCGTTGGTCGACGCCGGTGCAGACGTGCGGGTCGTCGCCGATCACGAGATCGACGGCGTCACGCTCGTCTCGGCGCTCGCCGACGCCGGCTGGCGCCGGGTGCTGTGCGAAGGGGGACCGAGATTGTTCGGCACGTTGATCGCGGACGGGGTGGTCGACGAGCTGTGCCTGACGCTCGCGCCGATGCTGGCGGCCGGTTCGGCGGGTCGCATCGCGACCGCCCCGGTGTCGGCGCCGACGTCGATGCGACGCGAGCACCTGCTGGCCGACGACGACGGAACACTGCTGGGCCGGTGGGTCCGGTCCGATCACCGGGAAGGGGACTCGAATGAGTGACGTGGCGGACGGCACGCGGCAGTCCGAGGAGCTGGTCGAGCGGCTCGCCGACCTCATGGACGCCCACGGGTACACGGTGGCGTGCGCGGAGTCGCTGACGTCCGGGGCGATAGCCTCGCGGCTCGGCGCCGGGCAGGGCAGCTCGGAATGGTTCCGCGGCGGCATCGTCGCGTATTCACGGTCCGTCAAGCACGGTCTGCTGAAGGTACCCGAGGGTCCCGTGGTGTGCGAGGCGGCGGCGCGGGCGATGGCCGAGCATACGGCGCGGCTGCTGGACGCCGATCTCGTCGTCGCCGTCACCGGAGCCGGTGGACCCGACCCGCAGGACGGACGTCCGCCGGGGACAGTGTGTTTCGCGACGACCGGACCGGGCGGCACCCGTTACGAGGAGCGGTACTTCGAGGGCGATCCGGAGAAGGTGCTGGAGAAGACGGTGCGTCACGCCCTGACGTTGCTGGTGGACCGCGCCTCCGCCTGACCGTCGGTAATTCGGGTGCGTGCGGGTGCACGCGGCATCTACCGTACGAACATGCAGGTTGTGTTCACCAAGGGTCCCGGTACGAGCTACGACATCGCCGTGCACCGCGGAACCGGTGCGTCGCTGGCTCCGCGCAACGGTCCCGGAGGTCATCCCTATCTGCCGCACGATCTGGTGCACCTGCTCGTCGAACAGGTGGCCGGGATCGAACTCGGGGTGTTCGGGCAGCTCGCGGCGGGCGACAACGGCCTGTTCTGGCCGGCCGATCCCGCCGAGCGGGTGAAAGCCGCCCGTCACCGGAAGTCCAAGGGCGCCAAGCTCTCCGATCGGGCGAAGAAGGACATGGCCCGATCGGAGGAACTGGCGGGAATCGCCGTTCCGGTGTGGGAGGTGCGACGCGGGTTCGCGAAAACCTTGCCCGCGTACGTCACCCGCAACGAGATTCCACCCGCCGTCGAGCAGATCGTCGGACGACTCGACGACTACGCCGACCGGTGGCATGCGCTCCCGGTCGGCGAATCGCTCACCGTGACATGGTGATTGCTCAGAACACCTCGGGCGAGACGTCGAGCGTGGTGCGGTCCAGGCTGTCGAGCAGATCGAACTGCGGGCCGGTCTTCGGCAGCTCGAAGCGGTAGAAGTACCGGGCGGCAGCGCGCTTGCCGTCGAAGAAGGCGCCCTCGCGGTCGCCGACGGCGAGGAGCTGTTCGAGCCAGATCCACGCGACCACCACGTGTCCGACCGCTTCGAGGTAGACCGACGAGTTCGCCAACGCCAGTTCGGGATCGCGGCCCGCCCACAGCTTCGCTGTGGCGGTACCGACGCGCACGACGGCCGCCTCGAGTTCTTGCGCGTACTCGGCGGCGGCGCCACCGGCTGCCCGCGCCTTCGCGACGGTTCCGGCGATGGTCTCGCCCAGCAGCGCCAGACCGGCGCCGCCCTTCATGATCACCTTGCGGCCGAGCAGATCCAGGCCCTGGATGCCGTGGGTGCCCTCGTGGATCTGGTTGAGTCGGTTGTCGCGGTAGAACTGCTCGACGTCGAACTCGCGGGTGTAGCCGTAGCCGCCGTGTACCTGGATCGCGAGACTGTTCGCCTCGAGGCACCACTGCGACGGCCACGACTTGGCGATCGGGGTGAGCACGTCGAGCAGCAGGCCGGCGCGGTCGCGGGCCTCGGCGTCCGCGGCGCTGCGCTCCTCGTCGACGAGCTTGGAGCAGTACAGCCCGAGCGCGAGGGCACCTTCGACGTACGCCTTCTGCGCGAGCAGCATGCGGCGGACATCGGCGTGCTCGATGAGCGGCACCTGCGCGGAGGCCGGGTCCTTGTCGGCGAGCGGACGGCCCTGCGTGCGGGTGCGCGCGTACTCGAGCGACTGCAGGTACCCGGTGTAGCCGAGGGCGGTCGCGAGGAATCCGACGCCGATGCGCGCCTCGTTCATCAGCAGGAACATGTACGACAGGCCCTTGTTGGCCTCGCCGAGCAGGTACCCGACCGCCCCCTCGCGCCCGCCCGGGGTGAAGGAGCCGTCGCCGAAGTTCAGCAGCGTGTTGGTGGTGCCGCGGTTGCCCATCTTGTGGTTCAGGCCCACGAGGGCGACGTCGTTGCGTTCGCCGAGCGTGCCGTCGGCGTTCACGAGGAACTTCGGGACGATGAACAGCGAGATGCCCTTGACGCCGGCCGGTCCGCCGGGGATCTTCGCGAGCACCAGGTGCACGATGTTCTCGGTCAGCTCGTGGTCGCCGCCGGAGATCCACATCTTGGTGCCGGTCAGGCGGTAGGTGCCGTCGTCCTGGGGGATCGCCTTGGTGGTGATGTCGGCGAGCGACGAGCCGGCCTGCGGCTCGGACAGGCACATGGTGCCGAAGAACCGGCCCTCGAGCAGCGACGGAACGTACGTCGCGACCTGCTCCTCGGTGCCGTGGGTGGCGATGACGTTGGCGTTGCCGACGGTGAGGAAGGGGTACGCGGAGGTCCCGGCGTTCGCGGCCTGGAACCACGCCATCGCCGCGCGCAGCACGGTCACCGGCAGCTGCATGCCACCGAGCGACTCGTCGAAGCTCGCGGAGAGCAGCCCGGCCTTGGAGAACTGGTCGAGCGCCTCCTTGACCTCGGGGATCATCTCGACGCGCCCGTCCTCGCCGATGCGCGGTTCCTCGGCGTCGGCCTTCTTGTTGTGCGTGGCGAAATGCTTGGTGGCGAGGTCGGCGCTGAGGTCGAGGATGCCGTCGAACGTCTCGCGGGAGTGCTCGGCGAAGTAGGGGCGGCCGGTCAGCGACACGACGTCGAGCCAGTCGTACAGCAGGAAGTCGAGGTCACGCCGGGACAGGACGGGAGCGGGCATGGCTATCCTTTCAGGACGACTAAGCGCTCACTTAGTAAACCGGTGACGGTGCATGATGTCAACGAGCACCCCGATCGACCAGGACGGACAACCATGACCGACAGCACCGCCACCACCGCCGGACCCGGCGACCCCGCCGCCCTGACCGGCGTCAAGTCCGACGTCGCGCGGCGCCTCGTGCTGTCGGCCGTGGACTCGTTCGCCCGGCGCGGCTACCACGCCACGACCACCCGCGACATCTCGGTCGGCGCAGGACTGAGCCCCGCCGCGCTCTACGTGCACTTCCCCTCCAAGGAGGAGGTGCTGTTCGAGGCGAGCCGCATCGGGCACCGGTTCGTCCTCGACTCGATCACCGCGGCCGCCGCCGGCGCGGAGACACCCGTCGAGCGGATCCGCGCGATCGTCGACCGGTTCGTGCGCATCCACGCCGAACACCACACGATGTGCCGCGTCGCCCAGTACGAACTGCACGCCCTCACCGACGAGCACTACCGGGAGATCGCCGAGATCCGGCGGGCGACCGACGCGGTGATCCGCGAGGAGATCCAGCGCGGCGTCGACTCGGGTGCGTTCACCGTCGGCGACGTCCCCACCGCGGCGCTGGCGATCCTCTCGCTCGGCATCGACGTCTCCCGCTGGTACCAGCCCGGCCGCATGGACATCGACGCGCTCGCCGGCAACTACGTCGCGCTGGTGCTGTCGATGCTCGGCGCCGCCCCGGGTGCGAACGCACAGGGCACAATGCCCACATGAGCGCCCACGCCACCGTCCTGGTCGTCGACGACGACGAGGACGTGCTCGCGTCGCTGCGCCGCGGACTGCGCCTGTCCGGTTTCGCGGTCCTGACCGCCACGGACGGTCGCGACGCGCTCGCGGTCGTCGAGCAGCAGCGGCCCGACGCGATGGTCCTGGACATGAACATGCCGGTCCTCGACGGCACCGGCGTGGTGACCGCGCTGCGCGAGGCGGGTGACGACATCCCGATCTGCGTGCTCAGCGCCCGCAGTGCCGTCGACGACCGCATCGCCGGTCTCGAAGCCGGCGCCGACGACTACCTCACCAAACCGTTCGTGCTCGCCGAACTGGTTGCGCGGATCAAGGCGATGCTGCGACGCGGGCGGGGTGGCGCACCCTCGGCGACCGTGCGGGTCGGCGACCTCGAACTCGACCCTGCCGGTCGTCGCGTGCACCTCGCCGGGGTGCCGGTCGAACTGACCAAACGCGAGTTCGAGCTGCTCGAGGTGCTGGCACGCAACACCGGGATCGTGCTGACCCGCGAGCGGCTACTGTCGCTGGTGTGGGGCTACGACTTCGACTCCGACACGAACGTCGTGGACGTGTTCGTCGGATACCTGCGCCGCAAGCTCGAGGCCGGCGACGCACCCCGACTCGTGCACACCGTGCGCGGAGTCGGATTCGTGATGCGAGAACCGTGATGCCACACCGTTTTTCACTTCGAGCGCGGGTTGCGGCAGCAACGGCGCTGGGCACGACCGTGGTCGTCGGCGTGCTCGGCGTGCTCGTCGCGATCGAGATCGACCGCAACAACCTCGCCCAGCTCGATCGCCGCCTCGACACCGCCGCGCAGGTTCTCGTCGCCAACGCCGGGACCGCCGGATTGTTCCTGCCCGCGCTCGGCGACGCCGGCGCGTTCGCGGTGACGATCCGCGCCGAAAAGGACGGCCACGTCCGCAGCAGCACCCCGACGCAGCTCCCCGAACTCGACCTCGGGGCCCACACCGTCACGGTCGGCGATGTTCCCTACCGCGCCGTCACCGCACCGGTCGAGGCGACGCGCGGCCGCCTGTCGGTCGCCGTTCCGTACGCGGAGGCACAGGATGTCACGACCGCGCAGCACCGGCAGCTGGCCGTCGCCGGGCTGTGCGCGATCGCGGTCGCCACCGGTCTCGGCTGGGTGTTCGGCGGCCGCGCGGTGCGGCCGCTGGTGGATCTCACGGGCCGGATCGCCTCCCGGGATCCGGATCTCGCGCCCCGCAGATCCGGTGTCCGCGAGGCCGACGAACTCGCGGCCGCCGCCGGAGCGATGCTCGCCGACGTGGCACACGCCCAGGCCGGCACCGACGCGGCGCTCGCAACCGCGCGGGACTTCGCGGCCGCCGCGGCCCACGAACTGCGGACACCGCTGACGGCGATGCGCACCGACCTCGAGGTGCTCTCGACCCACGACCTCGCCGCCGCCGACCGTACCGAGATCCTCGGCGACCTCGTCCGCACCCAGGGCCGGGTGGAGTCGACCCTCGACGATCTCGAACGTCTCGCCCGCGGCGACCTGTCGAGCACCGACGATTTCGTCGACACCGATCCGGTGGAGATCTGCGATGCGGCCGCCGCCGAGGCGCGCGGCCGGTATCCGGGCCTGACGGTGGAGGTCGACGGGGAACCCGGTCGTCTCGTGCCGGCACTGCCCGGGGGCCTCCGGCTCGTCGTCGACAATGCGATCGCCAACGCGGTCCGGCACGGCGGCGCCCGCCACGTCCGACTGACGGTCACCCCGGACGGCCCCGACACGGTGCTCACCGTCGACGACGACGGCACCGGGGTGCCCGCCGAGGAGCGGGAGGTCGTGTTCGAACGGTTCCGGCGCGGCACGGGCGCATCCCGCACCGGTTCCGGGCTCGGGCTCACGCTGGTCGCGCAGCAGGCGGCGCTGCACGGCGGGACGGCACGCCTCGAGGACTCACCGCTCGGCGGAGCGCGCCTGACGGTGCGGATCGCGAACCCGCAGGGGTGAGCCGGGTCCACACCTCGGGTGGGTTCGCCGCGGCACCGGCCGCGAGCACGATGGACGCATCAGACCACCCGATCGTCCACGGAGGACCGAATGTCGAAGAGCCGCAAGCTGATTGCCGCCATGATGATGACCGCGCCGTTGCTGCTCGGGTTCGCGGGCACCGCCGGCGCCGACTCGATGCACCGGAGCGAGGACGGTCGCTGCGACGTCGCGCTCGTCGACGAGCACGGGAACATCATCCGCATCGACGAGAAGTCTCCGGGGACCCGGCTCGACGGGCTGCGGTGCGACGACGGACTGTGGCGCTTCACCACCAACGGCAACACCTACCGGAGCGGCGACGTCGCCACGGCCACCCTCGTCCGGGAACGGGACCGGGATCGGTGAGAAAGCACGACGCCCCGCATCGCGAGCGATGCGGGGCGTCGTCGTGGGTCGATCTAGTTGGTGCCCAGCAGATCGATGATGAACACCAGCGTCTTGCCGCCGAGCGGATGCCCGGAACCGGCGGGACCGTACGCGAGCTCCGGCGGGACCGTGAGCTTGCGGCGGCCACCGACCTTCATGCCGGGGATGCCTTCCTGCCAGCCCGGGATCAGACGCCCGAGCGGGAACTTCACGGACTCGCCGCGGCTGAACGACGAGTCGAACACGTCGTTCGTGTCGTACTCGACGCCGTGGTAGTGCACGTCCACGACCGCGCCGGGCTGCGCCTCGGCACCGTCACCGACGGTGATGTCCTCGACGACCAGTTCGGTCGGGGCCGGACCGGTGGCCGGTTCGACGACCGGCACCGCCGGCGGCACCTTCACATCGAGCAGGTCGATGACGAACACCAGCGTCTTGCCCGAGAGCCGGTGGCCGGATCCGGCCGGGCCGTAGGCGAGCTCCGGCGGGATCGTCAGCTGACGACGGCCGCCGACCTTCATGCCCGGGATGCCTTCCTGCCACCCGGCGATCAGGCCGGCCAGCGGGAAGGTGATGGACTCACCACGGTTCCACGACGAATCGAACTCCTCGCCGGTGTCGAACTCGACACCGACGTAGTGAACCTCGACCTTCGCGCCGGGGGTGGCCTCGGCACCGTCACCGACCGTGAGGTCCTTGATGACCAGCTCGGTGGGTGCGGGACCGTCCTGGAACTCGATCTCCGGCTTGCTCATGCGTGTTCTCCTCGTCGAGGTTGCGTTCGGACGCGCGTCAGCGCGCGTCGAGGGCGGTGTAGGCGCGCTCGGTGTAGCCGGTGTAGATCTGGCGCGGGCGGCCGATCTTCAGGGTCGGATCCGAGTGCATCTCACGCCAGTGCGCGATCCAGCCGGGCAGGCGGCCGAGCGCGAACAGCACGGTGAACATGCGGTCCGGGAAGCCCATCGCCCGGTAGATGAGACCGGTGTAGAAGTCGACGTTCGGGTACAGCTTGCGCTCGATGAAGTACTCGTCGGTGAGCGCGGCTTCCTCGAGCTTCATGGCGATCTCGAGCAGTTCGTCGCCCGCGCCCAGCTTGGAGAGGATCGAGTCGGCGGTCTTCTTCACGATCGCGGCACGCGGATCGTAGTTGCGGTAGACGCGGTGACCGAAGCCCATGAGCTTCACGCCGTCTTCCTTGTTCTTGACCTTGCGGACGAACTCGTTGACGTCGCCGCCGGAGGCCTTGATCTTGTCGAGCATCTCGAGCACGGCCTGGTTGGCGCCGCCGTGCAGCGGGCCCCACAGCGCGTTGATGCCACCGGAGATCGAGGTGAACAGGTTGGCGTCGGACGAACCGACCAGACGCACCGTCGACGTGGAGCAGTTCTGCTCGTGGTCGGCGTGCAGGATCAGCAGCATGTCGAGAGCCTGCGCGATCTCGGGATCGATCTCGTACGGCTCGGCCGGGAACCCGAACGTCATACGCAGGAAGTTCTCGACCAGCGACAGCGAGTTGTCCGGGTACAGGAACGGCTGGCCGACGGACTTCTTGTAGGCGTAGGCCGCGATGGTCGGAAGCTTCGCCATGAGGCGGATCGTCGACAGCTCGACCTGCTCCGGGTCGTCCGGGTCGAGGGCGTCCTGGTAGTACGCCGACAGGGCGTTGACGGCGCTCGAGACGACCGGCATCGGGTGCGCGTTGCGCGGGAAGCCGTCGAAGAAGCGCTTGAGATCCTCGTGCAGCAGCGTGTGCCGGCGGATCTTGTCGGTGAAGACCTCGAGCTGCTCCGAGGTCGGCAGCTCACCGTAGATCAGCAGGTAGCTGACCTCGATGAACGTCGACCGTTCCGCGAGCTGCTCGATGGGGTATCCGCGGTACCGCAGGATGCCCTTCTCACCGTCGATGTACGTGATCGCCGAGGTGGTGGAGGCAGTGTTGACGAAACCGGGGTCAAGGGTGGTGTACCCGGTTGCAGCAAGGAGCTTGCCCAGCTCGATACCGTCATTGCCTTCCGTCGCCTTGGCGATCGACATTTTGTGCTCGCCACCGGGGTAGCTGAGGGTGGGGTTTGTGTCATTCTCAGCGGGCACGAAGGATCCCTCTCAAGCTCAGACCTACGAGAAACTTCCGAACATTCACGTAGAACCTAGCCGCTGGCCGGGGCGGGCGCCCAGGGAGGGTCGGTCGAAAGTCCCGGGACGGCTACCCATGCGAAGCGGAGGCGAACCCTCGTCGTGCCCGGCGATCGGCGCACACCGACGGACGTGAATGCCGCTCACCTGCGACAACACTCCACGCAAATCGATATCACGATACCGGATCGCGCGCGGTGAGGCACCCCCGGCGTGTCCGGCCGAATGTGCACCGCACCGGTACAACGGTCACACCCGGGGCGCTCGACCCCCGTCGGACCGGGGCACTCGGCCCCGTCAGACCAGGGCGCTCAGCCCCCACTGACCGGTCCACGTCTCGCCGGGCTGCAACACGACGATGTCGATGCCCAGATTGAACGCGTCCGGCGGGCACGTCGCCGGCGCGAGCGCGAGGGCACGGCCGCGGCCCGGATAGTCGTCGGCGATCGACGCGTGCACCCACCCGAAGCCCGGGCCGGTCCACAACCGCACGCCGCGACCGTCCGGGCCGAGCAGGTCGTGCCGGACCCGTCCGTCGACGTCCTCGTCGAGCGCGCTGAAGGGGGCGTCGAGCGTGACGCCGCGCAGCGACCGCGGAGAGGTGAAGTCGTAATCGCTGTCGGCGACGGGCTGCGAGTACGCGTTCGGCAGGGACCGCTCCGGGTCGACGGGCAGCCGCGTGCCGGCGGCGATCTGCAGCGTGCAGTCGTCGAGGTCGGAGTCGCCGGCCCGCAGGTACGGATGCGCACCCAGACCGAAGGGCGCGTGATAGCCGCCGATGTTGGTCGTGGTGTGGGTGACTGTCAGCCCGGCCGGCCCCAGTTCGTGGGTGACGGTGAGCCGCAACTGGTACGGCCAGCCCTTGTGCAGTCCGACCTCGAGCGCCTGCACGACCCGATTCTCGCTGTGCGACAACAACTCCCAATAGCTCGCCCATGCGAACCCGTGCAGCGCCGCGCCGTGCTCCGGATCGGTCACGGCGAGTTGGTGTTCGATGCCGTCGAAGAAGAAGTGGCCGTCGCGGACCCGGCCCGGCCACGGGGCGAGCACGACACCGCTGTACAGCGGTGGCCGCTCCCCGGCCGGCCAGCTCTCGGTGAGCGCGTAGGCGCCGTCGGGCACCTCGTGTTCGAGCAGACGCAGCGCACCGCCTGCACTGGACACCACAGCCCGGTACCCGTTCCCCTGGACACCGAAATCCCTCGGATCGGACATGCCCACAGTTTCCACGGCCGCGACGATCCACACCACCGAATCGGCGCCTCCGCGCCCGTGTGTCGTTGTGGCGGTCGGGACCGCCACAAGTACACACCGGCGCCTACGACACCCTCACGACCTCTTTCGCGACCCGGAACCGCACGAACGCGGGGAACGCGAGCACACAGAGTGCGGTGCCGATCACGACGAGCACCCCACCGCCGGCAGCCGCGACCGCGGTGCCGACTGCCGCCGCGGCGACACCGTGCGCGACGTCGCCGATGCGCGGTCCCCCGGCGACGACCACGATGAACACACCCTGCAGCCGGCCGCGCATCTCGTCGGTCGCGACGGTCTGGAGCATCGTCGAGCGGAACGCCGCCGACACCATGTCGACGGCACCGCCGAATGCCAGGAACGCCAACGCGATCCAGAGCAGCACGGGACCGTCACCGGGCTCGGCGAACGCGACCGTGACACCGAAACCGATCATCGCGACACCCCACAGTGCGATGCACACGATCACCGCGAGCCCCTGCCGGCGCACCCGCGGCAGCCAGCCGGAGAACACGCCGCCGAGCACCGCGCCGACGGACATCGCCGCGAACAGCAGGCCGAGGGCGAAGCCGCCGGACACCGGGTCGCCGAACGACTCGTGCGCAATCTGCGGGAACAGGGCACGGGCCATGCCGAAGACCATCGCGACGATGTCGACGACGAACGAGGCGAGCAGGATCTTCTGCGTCGACAGGTACCGGAACCCGTCGAACACCGCGCGCAGCCCGGCCTTCGTGGTCTCCCCGAGCGGCGGGATCGCCGGCAGCCGCACCACCGCCCACAGCGTGGCGAGCAGCGCGACGGCGTCGAGCAGATACAGCGCGGACAGCCCCAGTACCGGGATGAGAACCCCGGCGAGCAGCGGTCCGGCGATCGCCCCGAACTGCATCACCGTCATGTTCAGCGAGGTCGCGGCCGCGATCTGCCCCGGTGGCAGCAGCCGCGGGATGATCGCGGACCGCGTCGGCTGATTGACCGCGAAGAACGCCTGCTGCACCGCGAACAGCCCGAGCAGCACCCACACGTTGTTCAGTCCCGCGGCGGCCTGCGCCCACAGCAGCAGCGCCGTCACGCCGAGACCGGTCGTGGTGATGGTCAGCAGCCGGCGCCGGTCCATGACATCGGCCAGCGCCCCACCCCACAAACCGAACACCACCAGCGGGACCAGCCCGAACACACCGGTCAGGCCGACGTAGGCGGAGCTGCGGGTGATCTCGTAGATCTGCTGCGGCACCGCGACCACACCGAGTTGGGCGCCGATCGTGGTGACGACCCCCGCCGACCACAGCCGCCGGTAGGCGGGGTCGCGCAGCGGGGTGGTGTCGGCGAGCAGGCGCTTCACGGCTGGAGCCGAACTGTCGACCACTGCCCGTCGACGAGCCGGGTGAGGACGCGGTTGTGGAGGCGGTTGGGACGACCCTGCCAGAACTCGACGGACTCGGGAACGATCCGCAGGCCACCCCAGAACGGCGGGACCGGGATGTCCTCGTCGACGCCGTAGCGTTCCCCGACCTCGATCATGGCCTGTTCGAGCGCGGCCCGGGACTCGATCGGCTGCGACTGCCGCGACGCCCACGCGCCGAGCCGCGAACCACGCGGCCGGGTGTGCCAGTACTCGGCGGTCTCCTCCGCCGACACTCGCGTGACCGGTCCCCGCACGGTGACCTGCCGGTGCACGGGAAGCCACGCGAACGTCGCGGACGCGTACGGCCGCGCCGCGAGCTGACGGCCCTTGTTCGACTCGTAGTTGGTGAAGAAGGTGACGCCGTCCGCGTCGATGTCCTTGCACAGCACGGTGCGGGTCACCGGGCGGCCGTCCTCGTCGACCGTGCCGAGCACCATGGCGTTCGGTTCCGGTACCTCGGCGGCGATCGCGTCGGCGAGCCACCGCCTCAGCAGCGACAGCCAGCCGCCGGCGAGGTCTTCGGGTTCGAGGTCGGCGTCGACGGACGCGGCCCCTTCGGGGCCGGCCTTCGCGTAGTCGACGCGCATCGCGGCGAGTTCCCCGGGACGCCGGGGTCGGTTCTGCGGATCTGACGACACGGGCGAAGACGCTACTCCGGAGACTGCGGGTCCGACCTGCAGCGGGGAGGTCTACAGTCTTGTTCGACGACAGCGGTGGGGTGCCCATCACATTCCGGCGCCTCGCCTCACAAGCAGTGCGACCCGGACCGGGCCGCACGAAAACAAGGAGAGTCCACCGTGGCATCGCGCGCGTCAGTACCCGAGGATTTCGTTGCCGGCCTCGAAGGCGTCGTTGCCTTCACCAGTGACATCGCCGAACCCGACAAGGACGGCGGCGCACTGCGATACCGCGGTGTCGACATCGAGGACCTCGTCGAGCGTGGTGTCACCTTCGGAGACGTGTGGGCACTGCTCGTCGACGGCAAGTTCGGTCGCGGCCTGCACCCGGCCGAACCGTTCCCCCTCCCGATCCACACCGGCGACGTCCGCGTCGACGTCCAGGCCGGCCTGGCCATGCTCGCCCCCATCTGGGGATTCCAGCCGCTGCTCGACATCGACGACGACACCGCCCGCGACAACCTCGCCCGCGCCGCGGTGATGGCGCTGTCCTACGTCGCCCAGTCCGCCCGCGGCATCTACCAGCCCGCGGTCCCGCAGAAGCGCATCGACGAGGCCAAGACCGTCACCGAACGCTTCATGGTCCGCTGGAAGGGCGAGCCGGACCCGGCGCACACCGCCGCCATCGACGCCTACTGGGTCTCCGCCGCCGAGCACGGCATGAACGCCTCCACGTTCACCGCGCGCGTCATCGCCTCCACCGGCGCCGACGCCGCCGCGGCCCTGTCCGGCGCGGTCGGCGCGATGTCCGGACCGCTGCACGGCGGCGCCCCCGCCCGGGTGCTGCCGATGATCGAGGAGACCGAACGCACCGGCGACGCCCGCGCGCTGGTCAAGGGCATCCTCGACCGCAAGGAAAAGCTCATGGGCTTCGGGCACCGCGTCTACCGCGCCGAGGATCCGCGGGCCCGGGTGCTGCGCAACACCGCCCAGCGCCTGAACGCCCCGCGCTTCGAGGTCGCCGCCGCGCTCGAGCAGGCCGCGCTCGCCGAACTGCGCGAACGCCGCCCCGACCGGGCCATCGAGACCAACGTCGAGTTCTGGGCCGCGGTGATCCTCGACTTCGCCGAGGTCCCGGCCGCGATGATGCCCGCGATGTTCACCTGCGGCCGTACCGCCGGCTGGTGCGCGCACATCCTCGAGCAGAAGCGCCTCGGGAAGCTCGTGCGACCGGCCGCGATCTACACGGGACCGGATCCGCGCTCCCCCGAGAGCGTCGAAGGCTGGGACACCATCGCACACAGCTGACCCGGCAGTCTTCGGGCGAATCGGAGGGGCCCCGGCCGGATCGGACGCAAATGCGGTGTCGGGGCCGGTGACACGGGCGGTCTAGACTACCTGTGCACCTGTCCCTCGACGCTTAGGACACGCATTCCGATGGCTGACGCTTCACCGATCATTCCCGCCGACCTCAAGCCCGCAGACGGCCGCTTCGGCTGTGGCCCCTCCAAGGTTCGCCCCGAACAGCTGCAGTCGCTGGTCGACGTCGGCGCCTCGGTGTTCGGTACCAGCCACCGCCAGAAGCCGGTCAAGGACGTCGTCGCGCGGGTGCGAGGCGGCCTGCGCGACCTGTTCTCGCTGCCCGAGGGCTACGAGGTCGTCCTCGGCAACGGCGGGTCGACCGCGTTCTGGGACGCCGCCGCGTTCGGTCTGATCCGCGAGCGTTCGCAGCACTTCACGTACGGCGAGTTCTCGTCGAAGTTCGCGTCGGTGGCGAAGAAGAACCCGTTCATCGGCGATCCGGTCGTCGTGTCGGCCGAGCCGGGTTCGGCTCCGGAGATCGTCGCCGACCCCGACGTCGACCTGATCGGCTGGGCGCACAACGAGACCTCGACCGGTGTCGCGGTCCCGGTTTCCCGCCCGGCGGGTTCGGAGAAGGCCCTCATCGCGATCGACGCGACCTCGGGTGCCGGTGGTCTGCCGGTGAACATCGCCGACGTCGACGCCTACTACTTCGCGCCGCAGAAGTGCTTCGCGGCCGACGGTGGGCTGTGGGTGGCGCTGATGAGCCCGGCCGCGCTCGAGCGCGTCGCCGAGATCAAGGAGTCGGGCCGCTTCACGCCCGAGTTCCTGTCGCTGCCGATCGCGATCGACAACTCGGTCAAGGACCAGACATACAACACCCCGGCGCTCGCGACGCTGCTGATGTTCGCCGACCAGATCGAGTGGATGAACAACAACGGTGGTCTGGAGTGGACCACCGCGCGCACCAAGGATTCGTCGTCGCGCCTGTACGAGTGGGCCGAGGCTTCGGAGTACGCGACGCCGTTCGTCGCCGATCCGGCCTACCGCTCGCAGGTCGTCGGCACCGTCGACTTCGTCGATTCGGTGGACGCCGCGGCGGTCGCGAAGATCCTGCGCGCCAACGGCATCGTCGACACCGAGCCGTACCGCAAGCTGGGCCGCAACCAGCTGCGCATCGGCATGTTCCCGGCGATCGATCCCGAGGACGTCACCCAGCTCACCAAGTGCATCGACTGGGTCGTCGGCCAGCTCTGAGTTCCACGTGACGGTGGAGGACCGGGCCCGGTGGGTCCGGTCCTCCGCTGTTTCCCACCCCGGGTGAAACCCTCGACTCCTGGTCGAGACTTCCAGTGAACCCAGCACCATAGCGCGTCCCGGGGGAGGTTGCACGACAACCCGCCGGGCGTGGCGCGGCGTGTCCTGACCTCACCGCCCCCACCGTTCCGTTACAGTCGGGCGGGTCAGTCGCGAACCGGCGCGAGGAGGTCATGGTGCGAGAGCTTCGAGTGGTCGGCCTCGAGCCCGACGGTTCCCACGTCGTGCTCGCGGATCCCGCGACCGGCGACAAGTTCCGCATCCCTGTCGACGACACCCTGCGCGCCGCCGCCCGCGGCGACCTCGCGCGTCTCGGCCAGATCCAGATCGAGACCAACAGCCAGCTCCGCCCCCGCGAGATCCAGGCCCGGATCCGCAGCGGCGCATCCGTGGAGCAGGTCGCCGAGGAAGCCGGCATTCCGATGGCGAAGGTCGAGCGTTTCGCCTACCCGGTGCTGCTCGAGCGGTCGCGGGCCGCGGAGATGGCGCAGCAGGGTCACCCGGTCCGGCCGGACGGCCCCGCGGTCGAAACCCTACTCGAGATCGTCACGCAGGCCTTCCGCACCCGCGGTCACAACATCGACGCCGCGACCTGGGACGCGTGGCGCGACGACGACGGCCACTGGGTCGCGCAGCTGCAGTGGAACGCGGGACGGTCCACCAACAGTGCGCACTGGCGGTATCAGCCCGACGCGCACGGCGGCACGATCGTCGCGCTCGACGACATCGCGAGCGACCTCGTCGATCCGGACTGCGCCCGGCCACTGCGGTATCTGACGCCGGTGTACTCGGCTCGGGACGTCGACGACACCCTCGACACCGACACGGTGGGCGAGCGGGCGTCGGCCGCCGCGGAGCCGATCACCCTGGATCGAGCGGAGCCGGAGCCGGCCGAGCAGCAGGTCACGGCCGAGGCCGAGACCCCGGCCGTCGACTCCGACGAGGACGTCGAGGCCGTGGCCGAGCCCGAGGACGATCCGCAGCCCAAGCTGGCACCGCAGCACACGCCGGGCAAGGACAAGCGCGGCAAGCCCGCGCTGCCGTCCTGGGACGACGTGCTCCTCGGCGTGCGCAGCAACGGACGCGCCTGAGGAACGTCCCGATGGCGGCGTCCGTCTCGACCCTCTGGTACGTCGACGCCCCCGAACCGGCCGCGGTGTTGTGCTCCGCCCGCCCGGACCGCGATTCCGCGCATGCGCTCGTGGGGCGACTCTATCCGGATCTGAATTCGGTTCCGCTGGAACGGGTTCCGCTGGTAGAGGCCGCCGCGTGCGCGGAGCGGGACCGGGTGTACGTGGGCAGCTATCCGGGTGTCACGGTGGTGTGCAGTCCCGACCTGCCGCAGCAGCCGTCGAAGACGCCCGAAACCTGGACGCACACACTGGGTTCCGAGCACACCTACCTGATCCGGTCGGATCCGCCGCGGGCTCTGGGGGCGTTCGCGCAGTGGCACCACGGGGAACTGCGACGCGCGTTCAGCGCGACGACCGTCGACATCTTCGAGGATCACGGCGTGCCGTTCGTGTGGGAACGGCCGTTCTGGGCCGGTGACCATCCTGTGCGCTGGCCCGTCGATGTCACCCCTCCCCCGCAGGCACTGCCGTTCCATCCGCGCCGTCTCGTCGAGACCGCCAACGCGGCCTGGCTCGGCTTCCGGTACATCGGCCGCGAATCCGGAGAGCCGGATCCGGCCGACATCGAGGTCTGGCGGTTCGGTCTCTACCGCGACGGCGAGACACCGCCGCCCGCAACGGATTTCACTCCACCGCCGGAACGACGGCGACGTCGCTGGTGGGGACTCCTCCGCTGACGGCCGAACCGGAGATCACAACGACGTCAGCAGGATCAGCCAGCCGAGGGGAATGCCCGCGGCGACACCCACAGCCACCCAGCGCCACAACGGAATCCGGCTCCACACCCACAAGGTCGGGGCGGCACCCGCACCGGCGACCAGGTTGACCCCGAAGGCGAGCACCGGACTGATGCCCACCAGCACCGAACCGAACGCGACGACCGTCACGACGGTCACGATGAGCGCGAACGCCGTGAGGGTCAGACCGGTTGCCCACGGGGTTGCCGAGGGAGCGGAGCGAGTCATCTCGGGATCCGCACCCGCTCGTAGAACGCCATGGCGGCAGCGGTCGCGACATTGAGCGAATCGGTGCCCGGCGCCATGGGGATACGCGCTCGCACGTCGGTGGCACGCATCGCGTGCTCGGTCAGTCCCGGACCTTCGGCACCGAGCAACAAAGCCACCTTCTCCCCCGTCATCGCTTCGGCGAGGGTAACAGCCCGAGGGTTCGGCGTGAGCGAGATCAACTGGAAACCGCGACCGCGCAGCAG
Organism: Rhodococcus sp. NPDC003382; assembly: GCF_053589135.1. NCBI lineage: Bacteria > Bacillati > Actinomycetota > Actinomycetes > Mycobacteriales > Nocardiaceae > Rhodococcus > Rhodococcus sp. NPDC003382. Next base: position 13,097 of record NZ_JBSFRH010000011.1, on the reverse strand, counting down.
ATCGAGGTCGTGCGGCCAGTTCGGCAGGTGCGCGAACGGCACACGCAGCACGTGGCCCATGGACACGCGCACCGCGCGGCGATACAGCGGGTCGGCGCAGCCCTTGCCGAAGAGCACGGCGTCGACGCCGAGACCGGCGGCGTTGCGGAACATCGAGCCGATGTTCTCGTGATCGTTGACGCCCTCGAGCACCGCGACGGTCGTCGCCTTCTCTAGCACGTCCCCGAGGTCGAGGGGTTCGGGGCGGGACGCGGCGGCGAGAACACCCCGGTTCAGGTGGAACCCGACCACCTCGGCCATCACCTCGGCGGAGGCGCGGTAGTACGGCACGTCGACATCGCGCAGGTCGTCGGCGAGTTCCCCGAGCCGGCGGTCGACGCCGAGCAGGCTGTTGGGCGTGAACCGCGAGTCGAGCATGCGCTGCACGACGAACACGCCCTCCGCGATGACCAGGCCCTTGCCGCCCGGGAGATCGGGGCGGCGATCCGAGGAGTTGAGATCGCGGAAATCGTCCAGCCGTGGGTCGGCGGGATCGTCGATGTCGATGACGTGAACCACGTCGCCCATTGTCCCAGTTCACGCCTCGCGTGCAGGCGTCGGGGCGAGGGAATCCGGGTCCACCGGAATGTCGCGCTGCCAGGCCGCTGCGGCCGGGAGCGCTGCGTCGACGACCGGCCGGTCACAGGGCGACGACCGTCCGCAGCGCGGTGATGTCGGTCTCGTCGGTACGGGTGCGGCACGGTCGCCGCCGCCGTACCGACGAGCAGGTGGTTACTTGTCCTCGGTGACGAGCGTGGTGAGGATGCCCACCGCCTCGCGCAACGTGTCGAGACTCTTCTGATCGAGTTGCTGCAGCCGCTCCGTCAGCCACGCCTCCCGTGCCTGCGCCTCGTCGCGCAGCAGTTCCCGCCCCGCCTCGGACAGGTCGACGATGATCTGACGGCCGTCGGTCGGGTGCGGCGTGCGCTCCACCAGACCGAGATCGTTGAGTGATGCGATGACGCGTGTCATCGACGGTGGCTGGACCTTCTCACGCGCGGCAAGTGCCCCGGGGGTCATCGCTCCATCCTGGCTCAGCGTCGACATGGCCGACAGCTGGGTCAGGGACACTCGCGAATCGGTGCGTCTCCCCCGCAAATGACGCGTCAGGCGCACGACAGCCAGGGCGAGATCGCCCGCCAGTGCACGTGTTTCCGATGTCATGGCGAGCACAATACGTTATGCCATGGAAACTACCGACACATGTTCTAGGTGAGCACGTTGGTGATGGGATCCACCACGAAATATGCCGTGAACAATGCTGCTACGACCCACATCAGCGGATGTAGCGTGCGGATTTTCCCGCTCGCCGCGTGCAGCACCACCCAGGTGATGAAGCCCACGCCGATGCCGTTGGCGATCGAGTAGGTGAACGGCATCACCAGGATGGTCAGGAACGCCGGCAACGCGACCTCGAATTTGCTGAAGTCGATGTCCCGGACCTGCCCGATCATCAGGGCGCCCACCACGATCAGGGCGGGCGCGGCGGCCTCGATCGGCACCATCTCGTACAGCGGCGTCAGGAACATCGCGGCGAGGAACAGCACACCGGTGACGACGTTCGCCAGGCCGGTGCGGGCGCCGTCGGCGATACCCGACGCGGACTCGACGAACACGGTGTTCGACGACGACGAGGCAGCGCCACCGACGATGGCACCGGTGCCCTCGACGACGAGGGCGCGGCCCACGTTGGGCAGGTTGCCGTCCTTGTCGACCAGACCGGCTTCCTTACCGAGTCCGGTCATCGTGCCCATCGCGTCGAAGAAGTTCGCGAGCACCAGGGTGAACACGAGCAGCGTCGCGGCGATCACGCCGATGCGGGTGAAGGCACCGAACAGGTCGACATCACCGACCAGGCTCAGATCGGGCATGCCGGCCACCTGCCCGGGCACCTCGGGGGTGCTCAGGTTCCAGCCCTTCGGGTTGGTGCCCATCGACGGCCCGACGTCGGTGAGCGCCTCGACGATCGCCGCGACCACCGTGGTGATCACGATGCCGATGAGCAGACCGCCACGCACCTTGCGCACGACCAGCACACCCATCAGCAGCACACCGAAGACGAACACCGCGGTAGGCCACGACGCAATCGAGCCGTCGATGCCGAGACCGACGGGCACGGTGGTGCCGGCGGCGTCGGGGATGCGGCGGACGAAACCGGCGTCGACGAGGCCGATGAACGCGATGAACGCACCGATGCCGGCGGCGATGGCCGATTTGAGTTCCGGCGGAATCGCATTGAACACCGCGGTCCGGAATCCGGTCAGTGCGAGGACCACGATGATGATGCCGTCGATGACGACCAGGCCCATCGCCTCCGGCCACGTCACCTGCGGCGCGATGGTCACCGCGAGCAGACTGTTGATGCCCAGGCCCGCGGCGAGCGCGAACGGATAGTTGGCGATGATGCCGAACACGATGCTCATCAGTCCGGCGACGAGTGCCGTGACCGCGGCGACCTGGTTGATCGGCAGGATGTTGCCGAGCACGTCGACCTTGGCGGTGGCGTCCTCGGGCGAGAAGCTACCGAGGATGAGCGGATTGAGCACCACGATGTAGGCCATCGCGACGAAGGTGACCACACCGCCGCGGACTTCCCGGGACACCGTAGAACCACGTTCGGTGATCTTGAAATAGGTGTCCAGTAAACCGGTGCCTACGGCCATGTCGAATATCCACTCCGGAGAAGATTTGCTCGAGTCGCAACCGGGAGATTATTGCAGCGCGGAACTACTAGTCTGCAAATTGTGAAAGACGCAGATGACGTTGCCGCGCAGGTCCGACGCCTCGCCGATCCCCGGCCCGCGCTCGCCCTCGGCACCGTCGCGTGGCTCGTCGCGACGATCGTCGTTCTCGTCGTCGGAGACCGCTGGTCGGCGGCGCTTCCGGTGTGCGTGGCCGGAATCGTGGTGGGGCTGCTGGGATCTGCGCTCTTCCTCGTTCAGCGGCGCGCCGCGCGCCGCGGCCGGCGCGGGGCACAGGTCGGGCTGAACTGACGGATCGGGCCGCGAGCCGGGTGCGTCAGCGACGGATCCGCACCCGCGTGACCAACCACACCCACAGCAGAGCCCACAGCGACCCGAGGATCCAGCCGGCCACGACGTCGGTCAGCCAGTGCGCCGCGAGGTAGACGCGGGAGAGTCCGACGGCCACGGTGTAGCCGGCGAGACCGGCGTAGAGCGCCGCGCGCCACGGGCCCTGCGGACGCGCGGACCGGGCGAGAACGGCCGCGAGCGTGACCGCCAGGATCGCCGACATCATCGCGTGGCCGGACGGGAACGAGTGCGTCGACAGGTCCACCAGCCGCTCCGGCTGCGGCGGCCGGGCACGACCGAACAGCAGCTTGAGCAGGCTCATCACGGGCCAGCCGGTGAGAACCGCGCCGGCGACGAGCAGCGCGTCCTGCGGCCGCGACGCACGCATCAGCAACAGGGTCGCGACGATCGCGAGGATCGTGACCCCCACCGTGCCGCCGGTGTGGGTGACGACGGTGACGGCGGTCGTGATCGGCGGCTCCCGGACGCCGAGCATCCAGTCGAGTACCGCGACGTCGACGCTCACGACCCGGCACCACCGCTCGCCACGGCGGCGGCGAACCCGGCGGGCGTGCAGTGGGTGGTGCCGGATCGGTCCACCCACCAGGCCACCTCGCGCTCCCCCGTCACCGCACCCGAACAGCTCACGACGAGCCGGTCGTGAACGGTCAGCGGTCCCCGGGGCAGGGGCACCCCGGTGGTCGCGGCGGCGAGCACGGCCTGCGGTTCCCGCGACCATTCGGTGGCCCGGCCCGGGCCGGTCGGTTCGGCGGACACCGTGTCGGACGCGAGCGGGAGGTCGAGCAGTTCGGCGAGTGCACCCGCAGTTGCCGTGGTGCCCATCACGATCCGTTCCGCGGGGACGACGGCGGCGAGCCACGGACGGTCGAGCACGAGCGCGTCGGCCGCGTCGACGACGGTCCCGGCGATGCTGCGCACGGCGTCCGGCAGGTCCAGTGCGGCGACGTCGAGAACCCCGGACGCGTACGCGGCGGCGAGGGCACCGTGCGCGGCGGCGACGACCGCGGGTGCCGGGTCACGGTCCGGGTCCGCTAGGCGGTCGAGCAGCAGCGCGGCCAGTGCGGTGCTGTCGACGACCGGCGACGCCAGGCACGCCCGCAGCCGGTCGGCGTCGGGGTGCGGGCACGGATCGAGCAGGCCCTCGAAGGTCGTGTCGTCGGGGGCGCGCAATCGTCCCAGCGGCTGCCCGTCGAGAACCGCGTAGGTGCGCAGCCACCACGCGGTGTACCCCTCGCGGTCGGCCAGCGCGTCGGCGGTGTCGGGATCCGCGGCGAGCAGCGTCAGGGCTCTTGCCCATCGGGTTTCGTCGACGAGGTCGAGGTCGCGGACCGCGACGAGGGTGTCCGGGTCGGTGTCGACCGTCTCCCACCACTGCCCCTCGTCGGGCAGGTCGTGGTCCGGACCGGTGGGCAATTCCGCGCGCAGCACGGTGAAACCCCAGCCGACCCCGACGGCCCGCAACGCGTCCACGCCGTACCGGTCGATCACCTTGGAATCGACTGTCCCGAAAGGTGATTCGTCGACGAGAACATCGGCGAGGGGCGCATCGGGCAGGAGCAGTTCGTCGGCGGGAACCAGCTCGCCGTCGACGTCGGGCAGCAGCAGGGCCCCGAGATCGCGGGGCAGGGAGCCGCCGGGAACGTGCCCGGCGAGCCGCAGCACCGTGTCGGCGAGTTCCGCGGCGGCTTCGTCGTCGTCGGGGTCGACGTCCTCGACGGCGGCGAACAGCGCGGGGTCCGACAGCAGATCGACGGCGGTGACGGTGCCGGCCCCGAGCCGCGCGAGCAACGGGTGAGCGGCGTCCGGGTGCACCAGCCGCACCCACGGCAGCACGAGCGGGCCGTCCACCCCCAGATCGGCTCCGAGCACGGTGGTGCGCGGACCGGTGACGAGACGCCCGTCCGACAGCGGCACCGGAATCGACGCGAGTTCCTCCGCGACCACCGCGTCCACGACGAGCGGCTCGAGCGCGTCGTACAACCGGCGCCACCACTGCGGGTCGCGGTCGAGTCCGGCGAGCAGTTCGGCAACCCGGGCCGGGCCGATCCGGTGCACGTCCACCGCGGCGAGCAGCGACGCGTACCGCGGCCCGCACAGCGCGGGCGCGACGAGACCGGGCACGACGTCGGCGAGGGCCTCGGCCAGTTCGTCGGTGAGCCCGTCCAGCGCCGTCGCGCGTTCGGGCACCAGGTCGTCGCCACCGCGGGCGATCTGGTGGCGGCTGCCGCCGCCAGCGGCGGCGGGAAGCCAGGGGTGGGTGCGCAGTTCCGCGAGCACGGCCTCCCGGAGCAGTCCGTCGGCCTCGCTGCGCGCGAACCCGGGCACCGGTACCAGCGCGATCCGCTGGTCCGCGGGCAGGGCCGCGGCGAACCGCGCGTAGCCCTCGGCGATCCGGTCGAGCGGGGCGCCGGGCAGCAGCCGCCGCCGGTCCGGCTGCATCGGCACGTCGGCGACGACGAGGACGGGCAGCGACAGTTCCTCGTCGGACCGGGTGGGGGCGCGCAGCACGTCGTCGCCGAGGGGCGTGATCTCCCCGGCGGCGGTGACGGGAACCAGCCAGCGCGCGTGCGGTCCTTCGCCCTCCCACCAGCGGCGTTCACCGACGACGATCTCGTGGACGCCGCCGCCGAGGTCCGTGCGGGTGCGGATCAGTTCGTCGTCGCCGACGGTGATCGAGCCGAGGGCGGGCAGTTCCAGCAGCAGTTCCGCGGCTTCGGCGCGGAATCCGTCGAGCAGGGCCCGCGCGTCGACATCCGGGCGCAACCGCAGCACGATCTCGGTGTCGGAGCCGGACACGGGAGGTTCGGCGGTGGGCCACGCCAGGCGCAGGACCGGCACTCCGGACCGCGGTGGCGTCAGGTCGTGCTCGCGCAACACCGCGCGGGTGCGCTCGGCGGAGAAGCGGATCGATCCGGTCCGGGACCGGATCTCGATGTCGTCGGAGACCGCGAGGACGGCGGTGAAGCCGACACCGAAGCGTCCGACTCCCCCGGTCTTCGCGGACGCCCGCAGCGCTGTCAGCGCCTGCACGCCGGGGCCGTCCAGCGGGGGAACCGGTGTTGGCGACGTGCAGGCCGTCGTCGCCGAGCCACACCCGCATCGCGCCGGTGATGCCCGCGCGGGTCGCGGCGTCGGCGGCGTTCTGGGCGAGTTCGGTGAGTACCCGGTCGCGGTAGCCGGCACGGACGAGGTCCGATTCGGTGGCGGTGTCCTCCCGCAGGCGGGTGGGCGACGACCGCCACGCGAGCAGCGTGCCGTCCCGCAGCGCCGCGGTACCGAACGGGTCCGCGGGGTCGGCCTGGGTCACGTCAGTCGGTCTGTTCCGGCCGGCCGGTGTCGTCGCTGGTCGTCGCCTCGTCGGTGACAGTGGGCTCCTCGGCGGGCGCTTCGTGGGTGGCAGTCGGTTCCTCGGCGGGCGCCTCGTCGGTGACCGTCGGCTCCTCGGCGGGCGCCTCGTCGGTGGCGCTCGGCTCCTCGGCAGCGGGCACCTGATCGGTGACCGTCGGCTCCTCGCTGGCGGGCACCTCGTCGGTGACCGTCGACTCCTCGGTGACAGTCGGCTCGGCGGGCTGCTCGGGCCCTTCGGCCTCGACGGTGCCCGACTCCGCCGGCGCGGCGGTGTCCGACTCCGCCGGCGCGGCGGTCGCGACGATCTCCACCGCCGCGTCGTCGTACGCGTCGAAACGGGGCGAACCCGCACCGGTCGGAAGGGTGGTGTCCGAATGGGCACCGCAGCCGTACTGGGCGTGCACGACGTGCCCGTCCGCGGCGAACTCGTTTCCACAGACCCCGAACGCCGCGTGCAGCGACCCGGCGAGCGGCAGGAAGAATCCGCACAGCATGCAGGTCGACGGGGCGGCCTTCGCCATCTCGGTGTCCGGCCCGTATGCCTCGAACCAGCGCTGGGCCGCGTCGAGGCGACCTTCCAGGCTCATGACCTGGCGACGGCCGAGACCGATCTCGAGTGCGGTTTCGTCGACCTCTGGGTCGCCGGTCTCGACGTATCCGGGCACCAGGCGGGGATCGCCGGGGGCGGGGGCCAGCAGGTCGCCGGGGCCGAGGTCGCCGGGGCGGATCCGCTCGCTCCACGGAAGCCATTCGGGTGCGATCAGCGCGTCGGGTCCGGGCAGCAACGCCAGCTCGCTGACGGTGACGTGATCGGACTCCGGAGCAGCGGCCACGACGACCGCCCACTGCCAACCGCGGTAACCGGGCAGGTCGGCGACGAAACGGTGGGTGGCCGCGCAGTCGTTCTCCGCGGTCACACCCAGATGCGGGCCGATCCCGCCTTCGCCGAGCTCGTCGAGAGCCGCGCGGGCGATGTCGACCGCATCGGCGAGGACAGGTCGCACAGCCTCGGCGGAGCTTTCCGCGCTGGGGGCATCAGCAGAAGACACAGCACTCACGGCTCCCATTCTGCCGCACCCGAACGGGAGCGCGACCCTTGGCCGCCGGGACGGCGGCCGACGACTGCGATGATGGCAGCGTGCGACCGCGACAGGGCAGCAAACTCCCCGGGCCGATCCGAACCACCGGTGTCCTGGCCCCGGCCACCGCGCTGCTCGCCGCCGGAATCCTCGCCGGGTGCGGCGACGAACCCGTCCCCGACCCCGGTCCGCCCGCCGACCGGCTGCGCGTCGAGATCGTCGCGACCCGGCCGCACGATCCCGAAGCGTTCACCCAGGGGCTCGAGATCTCCGACGGCGAACTGCTCGAGGGCACGGGCCGGAGCGGCCGGTCGTACCTGTCGGCGCGGGCCCTCGACACCGGCGTCGAACGCACGCGGGTACCTGTTCCCGACGACATGTTCGGTGAGGGCATCACCGTGGCCGGGGACACGGTGTGGCAGCTGACCTGGAAGGACGGGGTGGCCATCGCCCGCGACCGCGACACGCTGACTCCCCGCGACCACGTCGAGTACGACGGCCAGGGCTGGGGCGTGTGCGCGGCCGGGGACCGTCTGGTGATGAGCGACGGTTCGTCCACACTGACGTTCCGGGATCCGGCGACCTTCGACGTGCTCGGCAGCACGACCGTCCGCGTCGACGGCCGTGAGATCGACAACCTCAACGAGCTCGAGTGCGCCGAGGACGGATCCGTCTACGCGAACGTGTGGCAGACCGACCGGATCGTCCGCATCGACCCGGGCTCAGGGCGCGTGACCGCGACCATCGACGCCGGTGCCCTGCGCGACGCGCTCACCGACGAGCAGCGCGCGGAGATCGACGTTCTCAACGGGATCGCGCAGGTGCCGGGCACCGACCGGTTCCTCGTCACCGGCAAGTACTGGCCCACGATGTTCGAGGTGCGATTCGTCCCGTGAGCACCATGGATCACATCTCACGCCGGGACCTGTCTGCGCCCCCGGGGGACGGTGGGGAAGAATCGGAGGCGTGACCGATCCGGACGAGCGCCGACCCGCCGACCCGGCGCGCGGCCGTGCCGACGCCGACGGCAGCGACTCCCGTTCGGCTCCGCGCTCCTCGCGTCCCGGCCGGCCCGACCCCGAGGCGAGCCATCCCGGCTACCGGAACTATCCGCCCCCGCGGCACATCGGGTCGCGGCGCACTCCGCTGCCGCCGCTGCACCCCCTCGACGGGAATCGCAAACCCCGCGACGACGCGCGCGCGGCCTCGGAGTCCGACGCACCGCGCGCCCCGCGGATGCCGCGGAAGCTGACCGTGACCCGGGTCGCGGCCCTGCGCAGCCGGGAGCTGACGAACAAGGGCATCGCCACGTTCCGGCGCGCGGCCACCGCGGACGGCGCCGACAAGTCCGGGCTGACGGCGCTGATGTACGCGACGATGGCGAACTTCGCGAGCGACGCGGCGATCGCGGTAGCGCTGGCGAACACCTTGTTCTTCTCGGCCGCGACCGGCGAGGACAAGACGAAGGTCGCGCTGTACCTGCTCATCACGATCGCCCCCTTCGCGATCATCGCCCCGCTGATCGGCCCGTTGCTGGATCGGTTGCAGCACGGTCGCCGGCTGGCGCTGGCGGCGTCGTTCGCGCTGCGCTGCGTCCTTGCGGTGGTGCTCGTGTTCAACTTCGACAGTTGGGGCCTGTACCCGGCGGCGCTGGCGATGATGGTGCTGAGCAAATCGTTCTCGGTGCTGAAATCGGCGGTGACACCCCGGGTGCTGCCCCCGGAGATCGATCTTGTCCGGGTCAATTCCCGGCTGACCGTGTTCGGCCTGGTCGGCGGCACCTTGGGTGCCGGTGCGGTCGCTGGCGCCGCGGCGTGGCTGTTCGGCTCGTCGGGTGCGCTGTGGCTGTGCGCCGGCATCACCGCGTTCGGCGCGTACCTGAGCATGCGGATCCCCGCGTGGGTGGAGGTCACCGAGGGCGAGGTCCCGGCGACGCTGTCCTATCACGGGTCCGAGGCCCGCACCGAGATGCTCGACACCAAGACGGAGGTGATCACCCCGCCCGGCACGCGACGCCGTCAGCCGCTGGGCCGGGCGGTGGTCACCGGACTGTGGGGCAACGGCACGATCCGGGTGCTGACCGGATTCCTGACCCTGTTCATCGCGTTCGTCGCGAAGTCCAAGACCGAGCACGACCCGCTCGTGCAGGCCGCGATGCTGGGCCTGGTCGGCGCGGCCGCGGCGATCGGCAACTTCGCCGGCAACGCGACGGGGGCGCGGCTGGCGCTGGGTCGTCCCGCGCTCGTCGTCGTCCGCTGCACCGCGGCGGTGGTGATCGTGTCCGCGATCGTCGCGGCGACGGACAACATCTTCGCGGCCGCCGCCGCGGCGCTGGTCGCGGCGTGTGCGAGCGCCCTGGCGAAGGTGTCGCTGGACGCGTCGCTGCAGCAGGATCTGCCGGAGGAATCGATCGCGTCCGGGTTCGGACGTTCGGAGACGGTGCTCCAGCTGAGCTGGGTGGCCGGCGGCGCGCTGGGGGTGCTGTTGCCGCCCGAATACTGGATCGGCTTCGGTGTCGTCACGGTGGTGCTGGTTCTGGGACTGACCCAGACGATCCTGACCTACCGTGGGAAGACGCTGCTGCCCGGATTGGGCGGTAAACGTCCCGAGCACGCCGACCAAGAGACCGCCGGCCGGCGCACCCCGCGCGCGACCGGACATTCGAGCAGGAACGGAATCAGATGACGCTGCAGGCCCGGACGAAGAAGATCATCGCGCTGATCGCGGTGGTCGTATTGCTGGCGGCGGGTGGTCTCGCCGCGGTGGTGTGGAAGCTCGTCGACTCGGCCGAACCGCAGCTCCCGACGATCACCGCCTTCGCGCACGGCAAGAGCGTGACGGTCGAGCCGACCCAGCACTGCAACCTCTACCTGGAGGAATGCGTCGAGAATCCGCTGGGCATGCTCGACGTTCCGGCCGGGTTCCCGCTGCAGTTGTCGCTGCCGTCCGAGATCTCCGACGCCCCGTGGCGCCTGATCGTCGTCTACGGCGATCCCAAGACGGGCCAGACGTTCGTGGACGGGCGCCTCTTCGAGCCCGGTGAGCAGCGCGCGGTCACCGTCCCGTCCGATCCGTCGATCCAGCTGCTCGGCGTCGAGATCCAGCTGCCGTCGGCCGTGCAGGACGAGACGGGCACCGCGATCGCCCACGCGGTCTGGGCACTCCAGACGTACTGACCGATCCGTCACACGACCCGAGCTTCAACGACGAGGGCCTCCGGTGCATCACCGGAGGCCCTCGTCGTGAGTGCGGTGACGAAAATCAGGAGTCGAGCTCGCGGGCGACGGCGCGCAACACCTCGGAGATGCGCTGGGCGGCCTTGCGGTCCGGGTACTGGCCGCGCCGCAGGTCCTTCTGGACCGACGCCTCGAGCAGGTTGATCATGTCCTCGATCATGCCGTGCAGTTCGTCGGGGCTGCGCCGCTTCTTGTCCGCGGTGCTCTCGCGGCGACCACCCTTCTGTCGCAGGGTGGGCTGTTCGAGCAGTTTCACGCTCAGTGCCTGCGGGCCGCGGCGGCCGACTGCCATGCCGAACTCGACGCGCTGTCCCGGCTTGAGGGCCTCCACCCCTTCCGGGAGTGCGGACGCGCGGACGTAGACGTCCTCGCCCTCCTCCTGGGACAGGAAGCCGAAGCCTTTCTCGACGTCGTACCACTTCACCTTGCCGCTTGGCACCGCGCTCACCCGCTCCTCGACAGCTGTACCCGTCCGGGCACCTGTGGATATGCAAAACAACGCGCCCCGCAATCGGGTGCGGGACGCGTAGACGGCCGCCAGTGTACCCCGACCCGTGCGACGGCCACGTACCTGCGCGACCCACTACCGTGGACGACGTGGGTACTTCCGATTCTTCTACGCGTCCGGGCACCGGCCTGCTGAAAGCGGCGCTGGTGTGCTTCGCCGTCGGTATCGTCGCAGTTGTCCTGATTTTCCTGACGCCGGTCGTCACGGACGGCAAACCGGGCCTGGTGCTGTATTCGCTGACCGCGGCCTGGCCGCTGGGCTTCCTGCTGGCAATCGCGTTCGCCCTGCGGTCGGGCCGTCGCGCGCGTGGAGGTGGATCGTGAAGTTCCTGCTCAACGTCATCTGGCTGATCTTCGGCGGACTGTGGCTGGCACTGGGCTACTTCCTCGCCGGCATCATCTGCTGCCTGCTGATCATCACGATCCCGTTCGGCATCGCGGCGTTCCGCATCGGCGTGTATGCGCTGTGGCCGTTCGGCAAGACCGTGGTCGACAAGCCGACGGCCGGGGTCGGTTCGCTGATCGGCAACATCATCTGGGTGATCGTCGCGGGCGTGTGGCTCGCGATCGAACACATCGTGACCGCGGTCGCGATGGCGATCACGATCATCGGGATTCCGCTCGCCATCGCGAACCTGAAGATGATTCCGATCTCGCTGATGCCCCTCGGCAAGGACATCGTGCCCGTCCGATCACTCCAGTCACACCTGTGACGTTAGTCACATCACGCCCCGATAACATTCCGGCCTCGAACGCGCCGGGCGCCCGCAGATAGGGCGCTACCTGCGGGTTCTCGAGCACTCCCGTCCAGGTCACCTGCTTGCGCGCGAAACATGGCGCGTTATCAATTGGTGACACTCCGCCCCCGGAACCGTTACCTTCGAATCCGGTCGGACTGGTCCGGCCGACCCGGATCCGCCGCGCCAAATCCTGTCCCGCGGAACCGGACCCCCAACGAACGATCCAGGGGACAGGAAACGGGGGACCCACACGGTCTCCCAGGGAGCGGAAGTTCCCAGGAGGCACCCGGGCACGAGCACCAGCAACGGCCCTAGGGGTGAAGCCGAATCGCTCCCAGCGGGAGCGTCGCGGCCGGGCTACCTCTTCAGCCCGAACCCGACAGCTGACCTCGTAGGCGCGTGCGGAGAGGAACCGGAGCAATGAGCGGACGCCATCGCAAGCCCACCAACACCGGCCGTACCGTCGCGAAGTTCGCGCTGACCAGCGCGGTTCTCGGCGTCACCGGCGTCGCATTCAGCGGCACCGCCAACGCAGCCCCCGATTCCGACTGGGACCGCCTCGCGCAGTGCGAGTCCGGCGGCAACTGGGGCATCAACACCGGCAACGGCTACCAGGGCGGCCTGCAGTTCTCGCCGAGCACCTGGAACGCCTACGGCGGCACGCAGTACGCACCGACCGCCCACCAGGCCACCCGCGACCAGCAGATCGCCGTCGCCGAGCGGGTCCTCGAAGGCCAGGGCTGGGGCGCATGGCCGTCCTGCTCCTCGAGCCTCGGCCTGAGCAGCGCACCCACCCAGCGTTCGGCGCCGACCTCCGGCACGCTCGCGGACAAGGTCGAGACGCCGCAGGAGCAGGCTGCTCCGCAGGCCGCTCCCGAGGCCGCGCCGACCCTGCAGGACAGCATCCCGTTCCTCGCGCCGCAGAGCGCCAAGGAAGGCTTCGCCCAGGGCATCGAGGCGCTGCGCGCCGCCGGAATCCCGGTCGATCAGGGCCTGGTGGATCAGGTCACGGCCATCCTGCCGAACTGACACGAACACACACCGCGAAGCTGCCGTTCGGGCTGGACCCGGCGGTCACCCCGGTGCTGGGCAGCT